>NZ_DDYV01000325.1:0-5085 GCF_002348205.1 Desulfobacter sp. UBA2225
AAAGCTGATTCACCAGACAATCCTGGCGACCTTTAAAAAGATTGAGGCTGACGACAATCTTTTTATCCAGGAGACGGTCAAGGCCTCTGCCGAAGACGCATCCGGCGACCTGGACCTGTCCGGCCTTCTTCTGTCCAACCGGTTGTTTACCCAGGCAAGCCGAATGCTCATATTCAGCGTGAAAGACCTGTTTCTGACACCGAAACAAGCCCAGGCCTTTGATAAAGAGATTACCAATTAAAGGTATATTTATATGAAATATGTCTTTAATGGAGGAAATCCGTTAAACTCTATGGCGCTGTAAGTGCTAGTATATGCTCCCGTGGACAGCCAGTAAAGCCGGTCGCTGATGGACAGATTCAAAGGGAGTTTGTATTTGAAGTTTTCGTATAAAATATCTGCGCTGTCACAGGTGGGGCCGGCAATAATAACTTCCTCAAGCTCTCCTTTTCGTCCTGAGTAGATGGGGTATTTAATGGCTTCGTCCATGGTTTCAATTAATCCGGAAAATTTTCCCACATCCGTATAAACCCAGCGGTTAAGGGAGGTTCTGGATTTTCTTGAAATCAATACGACCTCGCTGACCAGCACCCCTGCATTGCCCATCACGGACCGGCCGGGCTCAAGGATTATGGTGGGCAGATCTTCGCCAAAGCCCTCATTGAGAAATCGGGTGATCTCCTGGGCATAGATATAAAGATTATTGGCCTTTGACAGATAATTGGCCGGGAATCCACCACCCAGATTGATCATCTCAAGGGTAATATTCTCCTCTTCATGAAGCCTTTCAAAAATCACCTTTACTTTGCCAAGCACCCCGTCCCAGGCACCAATATCACGTTGCTGGGACCCCACATGAAAAGAGATGCCATAGGGGACCAGACCAAGGTTTTTTGCCAGAACAATCAGGTCCATGGCCATGTCGGGCTGGCAGCCGAACTTTCTGGATAGCGGCCAGTCTGCCGTACGGCTTCCTTCGGATAATATCCGCACATAGATTTTGGAGCCTGGAGCGGCCTTGGCGATATTGCGAATGTCGGCTTCTGAATCCGTAGCATACAACCGGACACCCTTGTCATAGAAATACCGGACATCCCGACTTTTTTTGATGGTGTTGCCGTAACTGATCCTGTCAGGGCTTATGCCCAGCGACAGAACGCGGTCCAACTCATAGATGGATGCAATATCAAAATTGACGCCTTTGTCCCGCATGATGGTCAGAATCTCAACCGCGGGGTTTGCTTTTACGGCATAATAAATGCTCGCATAGGGAAAATAGGTTGTCAGATCATCAAGATGTCTGACCACGGTATCCGTATCAATTACGAGAAAAGGAGTCTCCTTGTCTTCGGAAAAGGCCTGAATTCTTTTAAAAGTTTCCAGGGGGAGATAATCTTCAAGTTGTATGAACATGGCAGAACTCCATGGAAAAAGGGTTGATAACGCACCAAACAATCATTCTTTTTGATTAAGATACATGCAAGGTGAGAGGCTATTTTAAGGCCGTCAAAATTATTGGCCCAGCCTAAATGGACTAAAATCTGTCAATAGTCAAGAAAAATATATTAAATCGCATGAGTTATTCAAGCCTATTTGTTTTTTTCATTGCATTATCAAGAAAATAGATCCTCAAGTATTTGGCGCAGCAGGTATCGCACCGGCTTTGTCGGAAACTGTCAAAGTGCAAAAGCCCACCACAGGGGCTGTTAAATCAAAAATGTCCATCCCACCAGCACCAGAAGAGACAGAATGGTCACTGGGATACCAATCCTGGCGTGTTCCTTGAAGGATATAAGGACACCATGACCCAAAGCTTTTTCAACCACAATCAGGTTCGCGATGCTGCCCAGAAGAAAAAGGTTCCCGGCAAAAGTGCTTGAAAGCGCCAGAATATACCAGGGCTCAGGAATCGTCTTGCTCAAACATGGAATCACCAGCATCACGGCTGGAACATTGCTGAAAAGATTGGACACAATCACAGAGACACCGGTGAGAAAAACGGGTTGAGTGAGTTCAAAGCCTTTTTGGGACAAAAATTTGAGCACCTGTTCCGGGAGATGGGCCAGAGTGATCCCGTGAATGATAATAAACAGTGCGCAGAACAAAGTGATCAGGTGCCAGTCCACCAGAGCCATGATTTCCCGGCTTTTTATCTTTCTGCTGAGCAGAAGTGACCCTGCAACGGTCAGGGTGGAAAGATCCCTTGGGATATCGGTCAGGTAAAGCCCCACCAGCACCGCCACCGCCACAATCCCTTTTCCGGTCTGCCAGCCATCAAATTGAGGCCAGCCCAGGCCGTTTTGATCCATGATCTCTATTCTTTCAACGATCAGGTTCTGACGATAAAAGATTATAATTATGCCGAATGCGGCCACCAGGGAAATAAAAGAAGGGATAAACGCCCATAAAAAAAAGGCCTGAAAGGAGAGACGCCCCACCTGGCCGATGAGCATATTCTGGGGATTGCCGATCAGTGTGGATGCAGATCCAATATTGCTCGACATGGCCAGGCCCAGTAAAAAGGGAACAGGATTCAATCCTGCCCGTTTGAGAGAATAAGCCAGAATCGGTGCCATGGCAAAGCAGATGATATCATTGGCAAGAAGAGCGGACAGGACGGCGGAAAGCAGCATGCTTACCAGAAGAAACAAACGGGGGCGATCAGAGAATTTAAGGACTTTTTCTGCGGTAGCTGTGTAAAACCCGCCAAGACGAAGCTGGGCAGAGATGATCATCAGCCCGTACAAAAGGCACAGGGTTGGAAAATCAATGCAACGTACGGCCTCCTGGGGCGATACCGCACCGAAGGCAACCATGGCGATGGCCCCCAGAATGGCAATGCCCACCCTGTCCACGGTCAGTCCGGGGATTCGTCCCATGGCAATTCCCAGATAACTCACAAGAAAAATAATCAGTGCCGTCATGAATTGTCTCCATAAATAGTCAGTTCTATGACAGCATATACACCCAAAGGGATCATGGTGAATATTTTATTTTTATTGCATGGGATAATTTTTTTGTTACCCAACGCTTTTTTTGACGTTCTGTTTTTTTCCTTTTTCCTTTTGCCTTTCCTAATGATCAGGTTTTGTTTCTTCTTCTTCTTTTTTTATATCATCTGCGGGTATGGTTTGAATTTGGATGGGCGGTGACATCGGGACCTTTTTTTCAAAACGATCGAATTTTCGACGCAATTCGTGTTCTAATTTGATAGCTGCCTCCTCAAGACTCGGCGCCATCACAACGGCATCTCCCAAAGACATGATCAATCGCTTTATTTGTGGTATTTTTAACGGCCCTTCCTCTTGGAGATAGATCGGCTGGATATAGAGCGGTGCGCCTCCCGTCGGTTCAATTATCATTTTTCCAAATACCAACTCGGAGCCTTGCTGATCCCACAAAGAGAACTGTTCTGAAATCACGGTATCCTGATTCACCAGCGAATGGACCTGTGCCGGCCCATATACCTGTTGATTACGTGGAAAACGGTAAGCATATATTTTTCCATAATTTTTAAGGTCGTTACCTGCAAACATCAATGCCCGCAGGTTATCCCGACCAAATGGGGATAAGGGGAGAAACAAGAAAAATTCATCTTTTCCGGGTTCTAATAAATCTAAAGTCAAGTAATAAGGGGTCGCTGGAAAGAATTCTTGGCCTATAGCAATCTTGGAAAACATCCAGTTATCCTCCTGTCTAAAGAACCGCTCCGGATTCGTTTGGTGATAGGTCGCATAAATGGACATTTGAATGGTAAAAATATCACGAGGATACCGAATGTGTTGTTTCAAAAACGCCGGCATTTCGGATATTGGTTTGAACATTCCGGGATACATTTTACGGTAAGCATTAATGATGGGATCGCGGGGATCGGCTTCATAATATGAGACGTTGCCATTATAGGCATCAACCACTATTTTTACCGCATTACGGATATAATTGAATCCTTCTGCTTTGTATGGGGATGCAATCGGGTAATTGGATGCCGTTGTATAAGCGTCCTGTATCCAGAAGAGTCCCTTTGGTGTGTGAACGATATAGGGATCCTGATCCAGTTTAAAAAAGGGGGTAATATGAAGAATTCGTTCCGTAATATTTCTTCGAAACAGTATTCTACTCTGCTTGTTTGTTTTGGTCGTAAAAAAGATGTCTCGATCTTTAAAATAGGTTGCCAATAAAAATTTGCGCCAAAGTGAATTGACCGGGATGCCGCCCTTTCCATTGTAATTGACTATATTCTCACTCTCTCCGGCAGGGGAGCCGATCTCCCCGACACTGTTTGGAACGATTGCGTAGGGCTTGTCTTCCAGTCCGTAGTAAATATTGGTTTGATCGCTGGATAATCCAAATTGAGATTGAGGGGGGATATCTTTGATAAACCACGTCATTGGTTCATCTCCAGCCTGGGCCGCGGGAATCATGGCGACCCCCTGACCGTGGGTATATTGAAGATGCGTGTTAATCCAATTTTGAGCGACTTCGGGTAGCTTTGAATTATTTATCTCTCTGGCGCCAAGATAGACCTGCCGATATTCACCATCTACCCAATAGCGGTCAACATCAATAGTTGGAAATGAATAATATGTCCGTATACCTTGAAGTTCCTCGAATACACTGCCAAGAACATCTTTGTCCCAGACGGGAACATTACGCAACCGACGCAGGGTATCGGGATCATCGGCATCGAAAGAAACAGCCGAATTCATTTCAAAATCCCTGGTCTCCACCTTGTCAAGTCCGTAGGCCGCAAGCGTAGATTCAACACTTGCCTTGATGTAGTGCCGATCCCGAACCATTTGGTTTGGCATCACGATGTATTTTCGAACGGTATCCCGAAATGTATCAACATCTTTTCCTAAGAATGCAATAACGGAAATCAAAAAAAAGATAATGGGCATTTTCCACCCCACGCGCCTGTTAATTTTGAGTACCAGGAAAATACCCGTTAACATCAGGGACAGCACTGTAACCCATATAAAGGGAAGTATAACAGTCATCTCTACAAAGCCGGGACCTTTGAAAATAGGAAGATTGGCTGTTTCATACAACAGATCGTACCGCTCCAACATAAAGCCCCAGCGTAAA
>NZ_DDYV01000342.1:0-5330 GCF_002348205.1 Desulfobacter sp. UBA2225
ACACGGATGCAGCCTATTGCCAATATCCTGAACAAATTTACCCGGGTGGTCAGGGACTTGTCCCACCAGTTGGGAAAATCCATAGAACTGGAAATTGAAGGCAAGGATGTTGAGCTGGATAAAACCATCTTGGAATCCATCAATGACCCGCTAACCCACCTTGTAAGAAACTCCGTTGACCATGGTATTGAAACGCCTATGGAAAGGGAACAGATGGGTAAAAATGGCACTGGAAAAATTATTTTAAAGGCATTCCACGATGCCGGTCAGGTCAACATCGTCATCTCAGACGATGGCCGAGGCCTGAATCCTGACAAAATAGCCTCATCTGCCCTTGAAAAAGGTCTGATATCGGAATCAAGGGTGGCGGAAATGTCGGACAAGCAGAAAACAGAACTGATTTTTCTGCCGGGATTTTCAACTGCCAAAGAGGTCACGGATGTGTCCGGACGTGGTGTAGGTATGGATGTGGTGGTCACAAACATTGAGGCGTTAGGCGGCATTATAGAACTGGATTCAACACCCGGACAGGGAACTGACATTCAGATCAAGCTGCCTTTGACCCTGGCCATTATTCCCAGCCAGATCACCTCTGTGGGCAATGAGCGCTATGCCGTTCCCCAGGTCAACCTCAACGAACTGCTCAGGATTCCGGCAAGCCAGATCAAAGAAAAAATTGAAAAAGTTGGGGATGCGGAGGTTGTCCGGCTCAGAGGTGAGCTGCTTCCCCTTCTGAATTTAGCGGACATGCTCGGTATAGAGCGCACGTTTGTTGATCCGGAAACCGGCGAAGAACGCGAAGAGCGCAGGATCAGGCTTTCTGACCGCAGATCAAGGGTCCACATCCCTGGAAAGGCTCCTGATTCTGGGGATAAAACAGAAAGCGAAACAAAAAGAGCAAAAGGCGACCGCCGGTATCATGCCGCATCTGCGATCAATATTGCGGTTGTATCTGCCGGGGCATTCAAATACGGCCTTGTGGTAGATCAGCTTCATGACTCCGAAGAAATCGTCGTGAAACCTGTGGGACGTCATTTAAAGAAATGCACAGCCTATGCCGGTGCCACGATTATGGGTGACGGCAAGGTTGCTTTAATCCTTGATATCTCCAACCTTGCCCAGATGGCCGAACTTTCTGCCGTTGCCGAAGCAAGCCAGAATGCTGCCAAGGCCGCAAAAGACGAAGAAGCGGCCAGAGGTGATAAGGTCGCGTTACTGACATTCAAAAATAATGAAAAAGAACATTTTGCTGCGCCGTTAAGTATTGTGGAACGTATTGAACGTATCAAGACATCCGACATTGAACAGATCGGCAACCGTAAGGTTGTGCAGTACCGCGGCGGTTCCCTTCCCCTGTATGAACTGTCCCAGGTGACAAACGTTGAACAACTGCCGAAAAGGGACCAGCAGGAAGTTATTGTGTTCAAGGTTAAAGACCGGGAATTAGGGCTTATGGTTACCCCGCCTGTAGATGCCCAGGAAGTTGTGCTCAACATAGACAGTTCTACTTTGAAACAGCCTGCCATCAGCGGCTCCATGATCATCAACAACCATACCACGTTACTGGTTGATATTTTCGAACTGGTTAAAATTTTAAACCCGGATTGGTTTGACGCCGAAGCCAAGGCAGCAGCAACCATGGCTGAAGACGGAGAAAAAATTATACTTTTTGCCGAAGATTCGGCCTTTTTCAGAAACCAGGTTAAAAAATTCATGGAAGAGGACGGCTTCAAGGTCATTGAAGCTGAAGACGGACTTATTGCCTGGGAATTGTTAAAAGAACGCGTTGACGATATTGACCTGGTTGTAACGGATCTGGAAATGCCCAACATGGATGGATTTGAATTCACCAAGCGAATTAAGAGTGATCCTATCTACTCACATCTTGGGGTTATTGCCTTGACCTCCCTTGCCAGTGAAGCACATATTGAAAAAGGTAGATCCGCGGGTATTGACGAATATGAGATCAAACTTGACAGGGAGAAACTGATGGCTGTTATCAGAAAATACACGAATTTATAAAACACCCACAAAGAAGATACCCGTTAAGGAGATTTACATGAAAAAAGAGACCAAAGAAACCACATCCAATGACATAGAGTTCTCCACGTTCTATGTTGGCGGGGCCGTCTGTGGAATCGACATATTAAATATTCAGGAAATCAATAAACATTTTGAAATTACACAGGTACCCCAGTCATCTGAATACATCAAAGGGATATTAAATCTTCGGGGCAGAATTGTAACCATTATTGACCTGGGCAAAAAATTAGGTCTGGCCCCGGTCGTCCCAAGCAAAGACAACCGCAACATCATAGTCAATTCTGAAGATGAGCATATCGGACTTCTGGTGGATGCCATCTCCGATGTGGTCATCACCCAAAAGGAAAATATAGAGGCGGCACCTTCAAATATCGGAGGTGTCAAAGGTAAATATTTCCAGGGCGTTTTAAAAACAAAAAATCAGTTGATCGGCATTCTTAATATTGATGAGGTGCTCAAAGAATAATGAACACCATCAAAGCGCTTGTGGTTGATGACACAATTGTCTACCGGAAAATTGTTGGAGACGCACTCAAACAGATGCCGGGCATTGAGGTGGTAGGTACGGCCAACAACGGGAAAATTGCCCTTTCAAAAATTAAAACCCTCAAACCGGATTTGATAACCTTGGATATCGAAATGCCGGAAATGAACGGCATTGAACTCCTTCAGGAACTTCAGAACATGGAGAGCCCGCCCTTGGTGATCATGGTTTCCACCCTGACCCACCAGGGAGGTGCCTTGACCCTGAGGGCCCTGGAACTTGGTGCTTTTGACGTTCTGCCCAAGCCCGAAGACGGAAAAATGGCAGAGAATATGCTTAAAATTCAAAAAACCCTTGAGCCTATTGTACGCCATGTCAAACGCCATAAATTCGGAATAATTGATCCACCGGCCAGACTCAAACCCGCGGTGCCGGTTCCAGATAGGGTTTTCCATAGCCCGGCAAAGCCCAGACCGGCCGGCATCAGGTCAAAATCTGAAATTATAGGTATCGGTATATCTACCGGCGGTCCAAATGCATTGACAAAAATGATACCAATGCTGCCCAAGGACCTCAAGGTACCGGTTCTCATTGTACAGCATATGCCGCCTGTATTTACGGCATCCCTTGCCGACAGCCTGAATAAAAAATCAGCCCTTGAAGTCATAGAGGCCAAGGATGGGGATATCATTAAGCCCGGCAAAGTCTTTATTGCACCTGGGGGAAAACAGATGAAAATTGTTGCAGGGGCAGACGGTTTCACCCGAAAAATAAAAATTACGGATGATCCGCCTGAAAATTCGTGCAAACCCTCGGCAGATTACCTGTTTCGCTCCATTGCCCAGCACTATGTTGGAAGATCCACAGGCGTCATCATGACTGGTATGGGCTCTGACGGATCAAAAGGGCTCGTTCAGATGAAAAACAACGGCAGTTTCATTATTGCCCAGGATGAAAAAACATGTACCGTTTACGGCATGCCCAAAGAGCCTATTGAATCCGGGATAGTCGATATCATCGCACCATTAGAAAAAATTGCAGATGAAATCGTAAAAACCGTTTAACCTGAAACCCAGCCGATACCGACACGATATTTATGAGTAAAATCAAAGTAAGTCCGGAGGAGTTTAAATTATTTTCCCAATATATTCTGGATATATCCGGGATTGCGCTAACTGTTGGAAAAGAATACCTTCTGGAAACCAGACTCAATCCTCTGCTTGCCAAATACCAGTGCAATTCATATGCGGATTTGATGAAAAAATCCAAACTCGGTTTTAACAAAGAGCTGGAAGGCGAAATTATTGATGCCATTTCCACCAATGAAACCTATTTTTTCAGGGATAAATCACCGTTTAAACTTCTCCAGCATAAGATACTGCCGGACCTGATTGATAAGCGTTCAAAAAAGAGTATTGGCAAACCTACCATAAAAATATGGAGTGCCGCCAATTCAACGGGGCAGGAAGTGTACAGTCTTGCCATGACCATGATTGAAATGGGTGTAACGATTGACAAGTACAATATCCGACTGTTTGGTACGGATATCTCTGATGCAGCCATTGCCAAAGCCAGTTACGGCGTTTACAACAAATTTGAAGTGGCACGCGGACTTGAGCCTGCCCGGCTTAACAGATTCTTTCAACCCAAGGAGGATAAATATAAAGTTAAAGACGAGCTTCGAGCCATGGTTCAGTTCAAAAAAATGAACCTGATGAAACCGTTTATCGGTATCGGAAAATTTGATATTATCCTTTGCCGAAATGTAATGATATATTTCACCACTGAGGATCGCCGAAGAATATATTCAAATATTTCAAAGGTCATGGAACCGGACGGCTACCTTTTGATTGGTTCCACAGAATCCTTGGTAAATGACACAGACCTTTTTGCCTCTTTCAGATATTTAAATTCGGTATTTTACCAGTTTAAGGGTTAGCGAAGTGACGTTATGGGTGGTATTAATGCACAAGATTTTATTAATGAACTGATTTTCTGTCTCAACGAAAAAGATATAGTTAAAGCCAAGGCCCTGCTTCAATTTGCATCGGATTCCAACGTTGATGTTCAAGTACAGAAAATGGCCCTTGCAGAGCTGGCAAAAGGACCTGAAAACGTAGTTTTCTCTCTGCTTGAATACCTCACTAAAATAGAGATTTCCAACGCAGATGTCCAGGAAAGCCTGTATGATCTGATTCTGGACAAAGCATACGGCAATACCAATCTGGTCATAGAATATATTATCAACAACGAAAAAAGGACCCGGATTCAATTTATCCGTGCAGCCGGAGATCTGTTCCTTGAAGAAACAATCCCGGTACTGATCCAGATTGTGCAGGGTGAAAAAGACCCGGAAATTATTATTCCGGCCATTAAATCACTTGCGGTATTCCGCAAACCCGAACATATTGAAATATTTGCTTCGGTTACCACGCATTCAGACACCGACATTATCAGAGCTGCCATTTTCGCCATCGGTGCCATGCCCAATCCCCAGGCAGCAGACACCCTGATAAGCTTTCTATGCGAAGATGAAACCATAAACAAACTCGTTGTCCAGGCCTTAGCAGATAAGCAGGAGCTTTATGATCTGGAAAAAATAACCTTTCTTTTATCGTCCCCCGTCACCATTATCAGGGATACAGCCATTGATGAACTTATCAATATGGGCAAAAAGGCCACACCGCTTCTCACAAAGGCATTCCAGAATGCGGAAGCCGACTATATGGTGCACCTGATCACCACCCTTGGCTACATTGAGGATCAGGCTGCCATTCCCGCCATCATGGACATTATCAATACC
>NZ_DDYV01000186.1:0-2753 GCF_002348205.1 Desulfobacter sp. UBA2225
CTTTTCCAGTATTATTTTTGATCAGTGGACAGCAACGATTCTGCACGGCATCTGCCTTGAAATCTGTTGTCTGGGTTAGCAGCCAATCTATTTATTCGATGCCAGAAACCGTAGGGGGAATATTACGCGGAAAATGTATTATGAGTAAGGCGGTTAATTTCACGGATCAATCCAAATATTTTTCCATGCACCTGCATATTCTTATTTTCCAATCCAGTCCGTCACTCAGTCCCTGTGCAGCAATCCCCTGTCTTGAGTCTTTTCAGCTTTCAGCCTTGGAATCTTTATCCCTTGCCCTCTGCCCTTCGGTTGGCGCAAGCAAGGAAAACCCGTGATCCGCGAAATGCGGTTTAAAACAGAACGCCTTATCAATCACATGCGCGTGCATGGCTACAAAGCTGACGCAATCCACCAGGCTCACCCTTTTGCGGCCCAAATTCAGCCAGAGCTCATAGGCCCGCTGGTGCATCCCCGCATCCACCCACAGGACATTGAGAACCCCCAGAATGTCCTTGTGCCAGAGCCGTGCCGCCTCAAACCCGATCCGCTTCTGAAGCAGACCGATGGTCTCCCAGACCACGTAGTTTGAGGTTAAAAGGCGGAAGCTGTCATTGAGCAGGTCCGTCCATAAGGCGGACGCCTGAGCATGATACCGGTCGGATCGATCAATGAGCGCGTAAAACGCCGAAGTGTCGACAAATACTTTCAAATTGGGATCGTTTGGAACGTTATGTTCGTTTGGAGCGTTGGAAACGAAGCGCTTTCAGGTTTCAGCCCTCATCCCTTGTTTTTCAGGTCTCAGGTTTCAGCCCTCATCCCTTAGTCCTGAGTCCTCAGTCTCATTCCCCGTAGCAAAGCTGCCGACGGCCAACAGGGCTTTCTTCTTTTTGGCGCTCAGTTCCCGGTTCCTTTCGGAATGGGCCCGATAAGCCTCGATGCAGTCCCGAATAACCTGGGACATGGAGATGTTGTTTTCAAGAGCGAATTTCTTGAGCCAGATGATCTGCTCGTTTTGAAGCTGAATTTGTGTTCGGATCATGATGATCGTTGAATTGGTTTGATTTTTTTATCCGGTTTGGATAGTTTGGATCGTTGAGCTTATCCCTTAATCCATATGCCTTTGGCTATAACACATCAGTGATGACACTGTTTTGCATCATGATGTAAGAGCCTCAGAAATCAAGCATATGTTCAGAGTGTTAGCGTTATTGCCATCTCTTCTATACAGCTCCGCCCCTTGGGTTACATGTGTAATCAATCTTAACCTATCGTTTTTGTGTACAAAAGTACCATTTATTACTGCCGGTCAAAGGGTCACGCCGGTAATCTCATTGGATCAAACAGGCTTATAAGAGGGTCGGGTTTTTTAAATAAATTCAATGCCCTTTTTATTCCCGTCTAAAATTATGATTAGCATCAATTCACAGCGGGCACTATCGGTAAAAGGTATTATTTTTTCGTATTTTTTGAAATCCATAAACTAGGTAAAAAGTACTAGATCAATTTTCAGCCTAACCTATTCTACCGATATGATAACTCATAACAATACGCAAAAAAACCATCCGTTTAGCGTATTGTTTTACGAATAAATGAATTGTATTTATATATAAAAGATGAATTTATGAAATTAGATAGCGACAACGACTCTCCGCGGTTTTTATTCCTATAATATATGATTTTCGAAGCTGTACTGATCTGAAAGCCTTGAATTCGGCAACCTTCGATTTCAAACGAACTGAAAGAGTTTGGCGTGACTGAAACCGAAAGAAGGCAAACAGAAAGATTTGATCTTAAACTGCTGGCGTTGCTTTCGATGATGGATGAAAGCCAAAAGCCTGTAAGTTGTGAAGTGATGACCAGGGATATCAGTTCGGAGGGGGCTTTTTTCCTCAATTGCAAGCCAATGCCGGTGGGTTCGGATGTAAAAGTGGACCTGATGCTCTTCTTGGAGAACAGATACAAGCTTAAAAAGGAAAAGATACATATTCACATTAAAGGATGGGTGGTTCGCACGGATGAACTCGGCATAGCCGTCTATTTTGACAGAAAATACAAAATATTTCCACATAATGCGTAATTTTTCAGAAAGCGCCATCGGGCAACTCTGAAAGCAGCGAAAGAACTGTAACAAGAACGTTAAAATACAAGGGGATTTTGGCGCAGAGCCTGGGATAGTTGTTGAGTCTTTTAAAAACAAAAAAGAAGGGGGGAAAATTATGAAAAAAAGTTTGAGGTTGTTTATTTTTGTAGGTGTTTTTTTGGGGTTCTTTGTATCGGGGACGGCGTTTGCCGATATTATCTCTTTTGATTTAAATATCGGCAATGATGCCCTTTCGGGCGGGCCGTGGGCGGCTGTCGAGGTGAATCAGTCGGGCGATGAGGCGCTCATAACCGTAACGCGTTATGGTGATTTTTTGATTAATGCTTTCGGCATCAATCCAACCGGATATACAGGGTACGCCGATGTTTCGCCCGATTACTTCGCGGCAAGTGCGATTCCGGGATCTCCCAACCCCTTGCAGCCCAAAAACATAGCTGGATTTGGGAGGTACAGCCTTATATTGGGGACGAACCCGCCTAATGCGGTTGACACTCTAAGCTTCACTTTGTTTGGAACGGGGTGGATGAGTGCGGCTGATGTTTTAGCTTTCAATGATAAGGGGTATTTGGCGGCCGCACACATACTCATGAACGACGGTTCCGGTAACACAGGATTCGCATCGGCCGTTCCCATTCCGGCGGCAGTCTGGCTG
>NZ_DDYV01000084.1:0-10445 GCF_002348205.1 Desulfobacter sp. UBA2225
CCCTGCCTTTGAGGATCAGTGCGGCGGTTTTCAGTCCTGAATGGATATGGGCCATGATCATACCGCTTTTAAGAATTTTTCCATTGATACCGGGGTCTCCATCTCTTTGTAAAACTCCCAGGACTGTATAAATGCATTTTCAAAGGAGCGGTTTTCCATGTATTCCCTGGCCCGCCGGGACATTTGAGGGCACAACCCGGGGGTGATCACAAATTCCTGCATGGCAGATAAAAGGGCTGTGCTATCATCGCTTTTAACGATAATGCCGGTCTTACGGTCCAGCATATTTTCGCAGGGGCCGCCCAGGTCCGACACGATCACGGGCAGGCCCGAAGCCTGGGCTTCAAGCACCACATTGCCAAAAGTGTCTGTGGTGGAGGGAAATACAAAGATATCTGCCGAAGCATACACCCGGCATAAGGGCTCACCGGAAAGGTAACCTGTGAAGGTCACGGGATAATTTTTGAGCATACCTTTCATTTCATCGGCATAAGGACCGTCTCCCACAACAGTGAGATGCACCTTGTCATTGGTCGCATAAAGCGTTTTGAACGCATCCACCAGAAGCGGCAGATTCTTTTCCCTGGACACCCGGCCCACATAAAGAAATTTCAACGCATCCTCATTGACCCCGAAATTGGAAGTCAGGATGTCGCACCGCTTTGACGGATGAAAAATTTCCGTGTTGATGCCCCGGGGCATGATGCGGATTTTTTCGGCCTTGATGCCCCGTTCGGTGAGCTCGTCAAAGGAGTTCTGACTGGAAACATAGATCTGGTCCATCTGGTCGTAATACCAGATCATGAATTTCCAGGTCAGGCCTTCGATAAAATCATCCCCGGTCAGATATTGGGCATATTGGGGAAACTGGGTATGATAGGTTGAGCTCAAGGGCAGTTTCAGGATTTTTGAAATGGCCAGGGCTGCCAAACCAATGGGGCCGGGTGTGGCGGAGTGGATATGGGTAAATCCCTGCTGGTAGCAATAATCAAGCATCTCCAGGAATGGTGGGTAATACATTTTTTGTTCCGTATATTCCGGGATCTCATAAACGCCCATGGGGGTAAAGTTTTTTACCCCGTTTCCTGTTCTTCCTGTTTGGGCATCACAGGTAATGATGGTCAGGTGTTTGTCGTTTTTCAATGCGGCCTGCACCTGCTGTTGAAGGGTCTGGGCAACACCGTTGACATCGTAAAAGGTGTCGGTAAAATGCCCAAGCTTCACCCTGGATTTAGGGGCCTGTATCCCGTTTTTGTATCCGGCAAACCGGTTAAGGACCGCCGCATTTATTTCATTGTCCTTGGCAAAGTGGACAAAAGCCAAAAAGTAGGGTGCTAAAAGAGAGTAGAGCCCGCCCACAGAGCCGATGGTCTGGAATATATTGAACAGGTTGGCCCCGGAGGCCTGTCCTAGAAGATGGTCGCCTGTATGGGACAAAACCTTGTTTGAGAGCTGGTTGACAAAATCGAACCATAATTTTTCCCTGTGCTGTTCCTGTTTTTCCAGGGAGGAGCCAAGGCGTATTTTGTTTGACTGTATCCTGGCGATATTCATCAGGTCCGGGTTTTCCGCAAACAGACGCTCGGTCTCCCTTCTGATCAGATCTTTTATGGAAACGAATTGGGTTGTTTCCTGGCGGTTTTTACGTTTGCTGAAGAAGGTGTAAAGCTTTGATATAAGTCCGTCATCTACAGTGGATACCGGCATCAGGGACTGGTCAAGAAATTTGAGCAGCTGGTCCTTGCCTGTGTGGCGCCCGAGGTTAAACCGGCTGCTGTAAAATTGGTAGGCAATGCCGTAGAGGTTGTGGGCCATGGTCTGGGGCGTGGACGGATCGGATACGGCCCGGGATTTGCCGTTAAGGATGCCGGCCATGAAATCGTCAAGATTCGTTGCATTATCCACAGCCGTGCAGGTTCTGGCGATATTTAACCCGGAGTGATCATCGGATCCGCCGGTGAGGTTTTTTTTCCATGGTGTATCGAACAGCGGCTGGTAATCATAAATATTTGACAGTCGTTCAATGTCCATGGGGGTGAGCTGCTTAAGCACCTGGGAAACAATTTGATTTTGTTTGTCGTTTCTTGCACCGTTGAGCTCAAAGTTTTTAAACAGTAGAAGCATCTGTTCAAAATGGTTGATGGTCAGCCGGTCATTGACGGCGTAGAGGGGATGGGCAATAATATTGAGAATGTTCTCAGCATTGAGGTAGGCCACCAGATCAAAGATATTCTTCCGAATTTTTTGGATCTCATTATGATGGGCTTCGGTAATGTTCTGGGCCAATACATGCACCTTGCAACCATCTTCGGGAAAATAAGCGGTGATCTCCTCTGAGATATATGTGTCCGGCAGATGGGCAATTTCAAGTGCCCCGTCAATGGTGTTATGGTCGGAGATCGTGACAAGGGACATGCCCTTTGCCTTGGCGGTGTTATACACCAGCATAGGTTCCGTGAAACTTTCAGGACAACTGATTTTCTGCAGGATCCACTGGGAAGGGCGCTTGGAAAACTTGGAGTGCACATGAAGATCTATTTTCATCATTTCCTATCCTTATTAAAGAGATGAACATCCTGTTTGTCCTATAACTTACCTAAATTATGTTACATCACTGTGAAGACAGGATTAGAAAAATGTGAAAAGAAAAGTGGACAGACAAAATCAAATCGAACAATGGCCGCTGTCTGGACAGGCCACCGTGCCTGCCCTAACGAGGGCAACCATAAACGAGCGCAACCACGGCGGGATTGCCCCCACGAAAAATGGCCGACAATAGAATCACGCCTGGCGTGTGAAAAAAACCTGCTTTTTGTTCCGCTTTATGATTGCTGTAAAAGGTTAAAACCCTTGCCTTCAGCTTGAGGCGGATTTCATTTTGCCGGCAGTTGATTTTATTAACCACGAAGAACATGAAGAACACGAAGAACACGAAGAATAAAACCTCTGGACACAATCCCCCTTCGTGTCCTTCGCCCTCTTGTAGATAGTATATAGTTTCATATAAAAATAATATAATAGCAGATTGTCCGTCTTGACTATTCCAACACGCTTTATGATATATATGCTGAAAAATAAAATTCTGTGGAAAGGTGGTATGCAAAAAAATTTAAAAAAACAAGCACATTTAAATAAGGTGCTGAAAGCCGTTCTGAATACCAATCAATTGATTGGGAAAGAAAGTGATCCCGCATGTCTTATTCAAAAGGCGTGCGAGGAACTTATCGGCACCATGGGATATTTTAATGCATGGATCGGACTTCTGGATGAAGAGGGTCGGCATGTCAAATTAACCGGCACCGCTGGATTTGACAGGGCCTTTGACGTCATGCGGGAAAGATTGCATCAGGGGGTATTCCCTTGCTGCATGCAGCATACGCTTCAAACAAACGACCTTGTTGTCATTACAGATCCTTCAGCCGAATGTACGGATTGTCCCCTTTCCAAAGAATATGCCGGTCGCGTGTCACTCTCCTGCTGTCTTGCGCATAAGGGCAGGCTTTTTGGTATCCTGTCGGTATCGGTTCCCGGCGGTTTTTCCCATGAAAAGGATGAACACGATTTGGTTTTGGAGGTGGCCGGTGACCTTGCCTTTGCCCTTGCCAAAATAGACGCGGAAAAAAGAAATCAAGCCTTATTGGACCACTCTCCACTCTGCCATAAAATTGTGGATCTGGGGTTTAATCTGCAATACATGAGCGCCAATGGATTTAAATTGCTTAAGCTGGAACCCAATGCCAACGTGTATGGAAAACCCTATCCGTTTGATTTTTTTCCTGAACCGTTTAAAAGAAGGATGATTAAAAACTTAAAGCATGTAAAACGGACCGGTGAAACAGTTTCAATGGAGGCATTGACCTGTGATATTCACGGAAACGAGATCTGGTTGAACTCCTCACTGATCCCTGTGTTTCATGATGACGGTACACTGGATTATATTACCGTTGTTTCTGCCGACACAACCCAACGCAAACAAGATGAGAAGGAAAAAAATGGTCTTGAAAAGCGACTAAAACAGGCCCAGAAAATGGAAGCTATTGGAACAATTGCCGGTGGTATTGCACATGATTTTAACAATATTCTGTTTCCCATTATCGGCATGTCGGAATTGTTGATGGAAGACCTGTCAAAGGACAGCATTCAATATGAAAACGCACGGGAAATATTAACCGCTGGAAAACGGGGGGCGGATCTTGTAAACCAGATACTCGCATTCAGTCGTCAGAGCGAACATCAAATGTCACCGACCCGGATTCAGATTGTCTTAAAAGAAGTTCTGAAACTCATACGGTCAACCATTCCATCCTATATTGAAATAAATCAAGATATTAAACAGGATTGTGGAATGGTAATGGCGGACCCGACGCAAATTCACCAGATCGCCATGAACATTATCACCAACGCCTATCATGCCATGGACACAGACGCCGGAAAAATAAGCGTGGTTTTAAGGGAGACCGAGTTGGCGTTATCTGACGTACCCAGTAAATATATTGAACCCGGCAGATATGCGCTGCTATCATTTTCCGATACCGGAAGCGGCATTCCACAGGAGTTGATGGATAAAATTTTTGATCCCTATTTCACCACCAAGGAAAAAGGGAAAGGTACGGGGATTGGGCTGTCTGTCGTTTACGGCATTGTAAAGGCACATAAGGGAGATATCATCGTTTACAGTGAAATCGGTAAGGGAACGACATTTAACATCTATCTGCCGATAATACGGCTAACGGATATATCGGATTCAAAAAAGTCGATAGAGAACATTCCAACCGGCAATGAACGCATTTTATTGGTTGATGATGAAGAGCCGATTGCAAAATTGGAAAAGCAGATGCTTGAACGAATCGGTTACAGTGTTACCCGGCAGACCAGTCCTTTAGATGCTTTGATTTGCTTCAAAGAAAGTCCGAATGCCTTTGATTTGATTATCTCTGATATGAATATGCCACATATGACGGGCCTCGAGCTGGCCAAAGAGATAAAATCGATCAGAAACGATATTCCGATTATTATCTCGACCGGGTTCAGTGACAGATTAGAAGCCCAGAACCTTGGGGGGCTGGGTATAGACGCCGTTTTGATGAAACCCGTTATTAAATCGGACATGGCTGAGACTATCCGAAAGGTGCTTGATGACGTAATTGGTTAGCGTTTTAAACACTTACATTGAAGATAAAGGAAAAAAATATTGTGTTGGAAAGGGCTGCAATGACGATTGATGTTTCAAGAACAGATTTGATCAAAGAAATCCAAGCGCTGAAAGAAAAATCCCTCATCAGAGATGAGGTGGTTGCCGGATTATGTCAAGCGATTCAGGAGTTATCAATTCGGGAAAAAGAGCTGAATGTAATAATGAGCGGAGCAAAGGCCGTTCTTGAACAAAAAGGCTTTAAAGAATCTGCAAGGGCTATCTTTGATTATTGTAAAGATTTGATCGGTGCAACCTCCGGATATGTTGCCCTGCTAAATGAAACCGGCCAAGAAAATGAGGTTGTTTTTCTTGAATCAGGCGGTCTTCCGTGTACGGTTGATCCTGAATTGCCCATGCCTATCCGTGGATTACGGTCAGAGGCGTATTATTTCAATCAAGCGGTTTACCATAACGATTTTATGAACAGTGAATGGATCGACTTCATGCCCCAAGGGCATATGAGCCTGAAAAATGTCATGTTCGCACCTTTGGTTATAGACGGCAAAAGTGTCGGATTAATCGGTCTGGCAAACAAGGCAACGGATTTTAATGACCATGATGCTAAAATGGCAACCGGTTTTGGTGAATTAGCAGCGATCGCATTGCAGAACAGCAGGAATCTGGATCAAAGAATTGACGCAGAAACGCAACGCGAGAAGGTGATCGAAAATTTAAATCAGGCACTTTCTCAGGTTAAAAAACTCAGTGGGTTGTTGCCCATCTGCAGCTATTGTAAAAAAATCCGTGATGACAAAGGGTATTGGACCCAGATCGAATCTTATATCGATGAACATTCTGAGGCCAGGTTTAGCCATGGCATATGTAAAGCGTGTGCAGAAAAATATTATCCGGATTTGGATATTTATGAGGATAAATAGTTACAAATAATTGTGTGACGGCGTATTTTTTTAAAGAGGTCTATATGCAGAACAGATGTGATAAATTTCAATGGATGCTTGATGAAAATAGATACAAGAAACAAGAGGGCGAAGCGCCTGCGGTGCCCATTTTAGTTTCATAGGGTATTAAAAATGAATCCAGAAAACCAAAAAGGAAGAAGGATCGTGATGACAGCCATTACAAAAAATACGGGAAACAGCGGTTCCGGCCCCCCTGGAATCCCTAAGATTCCTACCGGCATCCGGGGGCTGGATGAGGTCCTTAACGGGGGCGTCCCCAAAGGCGCAATGACACTTCTCAGCGGCGGACCGGGAACAGGCAAAACCATGCTGGGGCTTGAATTCCTTGCCCGGGGGGCCATGGCCGGGCACCCCGGCATTCTGTTGACCTTCGAGGAAACTGAGCCGGCCTTGAAAAACTATGCCGCGGGGTTCGGGTGGGATCTTCCGGAATTCGAATCCAAAGGGCTTATAGCCGTTGTATCAGCCCGTATCCAACCGGACGCCGTGCTTTCCGGAGATTTCGACCTGCGCGGCGTCATCGGCATCCTGCGGCAAAAGGCCGATACCATGAAGGCCGAACGGGTGGTTGTCGATGCCCCGGACGTGTTTCTTCGCCTTTTGGGCGACATCGCAAAAGAGCGGGCCGAACTCCATCTGTTGCACGAATGGCTACGCGAGGCCGGGATGACGGCCTTGATGACGGTCAAGCGCCGAACGGACCCGTCTTTGGCCTCGCATTATGATTTCCTCGATTACATGGCCGACTGCGTGATTCAACTGGACCAGCGGGTTCTTGAGCAGGTCACTACCCGGCGTCTGCGGGTGATCAAGTACCGCGGCGCCGCGTACGGCCGAAACGAGTATCCGTTCGGCTTCACGGACCGGGGCGTCTGGATCATTCCCGTAACCCAGGCCAGCCTGCGGCACGCCAGCCTCGGCGAAAACCTCTCCACCGGCGTGAATCAACTGGACGAGATTCTGGGTGGCGGTTACCGGCGCAACTCCTGCACGCTGCTGACGGGCAATTCCGGCACCGGCAAGACCACCTTCGCCTGCGCGTTTGCCCTTTCCATGGTTTCGTTGGACGAACGCGTCCTCTACCTGGATTTCGAGGAAAGCTGGGACGCCCTGGTTTCTTGCATGCTGAGTACCAGCCTCGACCTGCGGCCGGCCAGGGAGTCCGGCAAGCTGAAATTTATTTCCCACATGCCCGAATCCCAGGGCATCGAGGAACACCTGATCCAGGCACTTCGCGCCATCGAAGCGTTTGAACCGCATCATCTGATCATCGACGCCATTTCCGCCTGCCGCCGCATGGGCTCGGAACACGCGGCTTTCGATTTCCTCATTCGCATCATCGATCATTGCAAGCAACGCGGCATAACTACGCTGCTCACCAACCTGATTTCACCCATGGACCCGGGCCGGGAAATCACAGGCATCGATCTTTCCTCGGTTATCGATACGGTGATCGTTTTGCGCAACGTGGAAAAAAAGGGGTGCTTCGTGCGGGACCTGGGCGTCCTCAAATCACGGGGCCGCGCCCATTCGAGCCGCATTCACGAATTCCGGATCACGGACAACGGCTTTGAGATCGGCGGAAAGGAGGGGGATCATGTCAAATAAAGAGCCGGCCCGAAACCCCGCGATCCCCCGCTGTGTGGCCCGGCTTTTTGTCTGCGGTGATGCCCTCAACTCGCAAAGGGCCAGGGAAAATCTCCGGCGACTGCGGGAAACGCTTGATCACGTTGAATTCAAAGTATCGGTTATCGATGTGAACCAGGCCCCCCAGACGGCCCTGGATCATGGGATTTTCGTCAATCCCGCCCTTCAGGTGCTCGAACCGGCACCGGGAATGCTGATTTACGGCGATTTGAGAGATTTAACGGCCTTGGCATCGCTGTTTCCGAAAGGGGATGCATAATGAGCACTTCGACATCACCGTCTTACGATGAGTTGAAGCGGCGCCTGGAGGCTGCGGAATCGGCGCTGCAGGCCATCCGGGAGGGCCGTGTGGACACCATTCTGGGCGAACGCGAGGCCCTGGTGGTGCGTCTGGCAAAGGCCGAGGCCCGGGAAGCCCATTTGAAGCAGGTGCTACTCGGCATCCGCAACGTCAACCAGCTTATCGTGGTCGAGGACGACCCGCTGTGCCTGATCGAGCAGGCGTGTGGGAATTTGACCGAAACAATGGGGTATCACAACGCCTGGATTGCCCTGCTGGGTGGTGAAGCGGCCCGGGGGCTGGGGCTGCAAACCGAAGGGCCGGTGGCGGCGGCCGCAGCTGCGGGGTTCGACGGCGGGTTCGAGATCCTGCGCAAGCGCCTCGAGCGCGGGCAATTCCCGAATTGTATGGCCCGCGCGATGGAAAGCGGAGACACGCTGGTGAAGGGCAACCCGGCGGCGGATTGTTCCGATTGCCCCCTGCACGGCCAATACGGCGGCCGGGCCGGTTTGGTGCGTCGCCTGGAAGCGGACGGCGTGACCTATGGTATCCTGACGGTCTCCGTCCCTGCCGCATACGCCCGGGACGACGAAGAACAGGATTTCTTCAACGAGGTGGCCGGTGATCTGGCCTTTGCCTTGTACAAGATCACAGCGGCGCGAAAATTGGAGGAAAACCGACAACATCTGGCTCTCGTCATCGAGGGGTCGGACGTGGGAACCTGGGAGTGGAACGTCCGGACCAATGAAACCCGCTTCAACGAGCAGTGGGGGGCCATGCTCGGATACACCATCGAGGAACTGACGCCTTACGACTATGCGACCTGGGAACGCCTGGTTCACCCGGGAGACCTTGGACAGGCGCGCCAGGCCCTGGCGGATTGCGTTGAGGGCCGGACGACCGACTACAACTGCGAGTTCCGCATGCGGCACAAGGACGGCCGCTGGGTATGGATTCTCGATCGAGGGCGCATCATGACCCGCGACGACGTGGGCAAGGCGCTATCCCTGTTCGGCACGCATACCGACATTACGGATCTAAAACAGACTGAAGAATCGCTCAGACGGCAGCACGCCATGCTGGCCCGCACCGAGGCCCTTGCTCATGTGGGCAGCTGGGCGTGGGAAGCCGAAGGCGACAAGGTCACCTGGTCGGAAGAACTGTTCCGCATCTTCGGACTCGAACCCAGGGAACAAGCCCCTCCATTTGCCGAGCACCAGGCTTTTTATGTCCCAGCGGATCGCGCGCGCCTGGCCAAGGCGGTTGAAGACTGCCTGCAAAACGGCGTCCCTTATGCTTTGGAAGTACGTTTCACGCGCACCGACGGACAGTTGCGTCACTGCATCGTGCGGGGAATTCCAGAGCACGGTGCCGATGGCGCGGTCAACCGTCTGTATGGCAGTCTGCATGACATCACGGAAATAAAGCGCGCGCGAGAACGCATTGCCATCCTGGGCCACATGCTCGACGAGGCCCCCGCTTCGATCACGATTCACGACACCGAGGGACGCTTTCTCTACGCCAACCGCAAAACCGTCGCACTGCACGGGTACGCCGGTCTGGATGAGCTCCTGAAGATCAATCTTCACGAGCTCGACGTGCCTGAAAGTGAGGCCCTGCTGGCCGAACGCTTCTGCAAGATCAACGAGGCGGGCGAAGCCCGCTTCGATGTCAAGCACTATCGCAAGGACGGCTCGACGTTCCCCCTCGAGGTTCTGGCCAAACAAATCGAATGGAAAGGCCGGCCCGCCGTTCTAAGCGTCGCTACGGACATTACCGAGCGCAGGCAGGCTGAAGATGCGCTTGCCCGACAACAGCGATCCATCAAGCTATCCAGTCAGATCGCCAGTGTTTTTTTGATCTCCTCCCGGAACGAGGTCTTTGCTGATGTTCTTGATGTCCTCCTGAGTGCCCTGGACAGCCGGTTCGGCTTTTTCGGGTACATTGATGAGGCCGGCGACCTGGTCTGTCCCTCCATGACGCGGGAGATCTGGGATCAATGCCAGGTGCCCGAAAAGAGCATCGTTTTTCCCCGAGCCGACTGGGGAGGGCTGTGGGGTCGGTCGCTGATGGAGAAGCAGACATTGGTCGCCAACGAAAACCTCCGGATTCCCGAAGGACATGTGGCCCTGGATAATGCCCTGGCGACGCCCATTGTGCACCATGATAAACTGATCGGCCAGTTTGTCGTAGCCGACAAGGCGGGGGGATACAACAAGGACGACCGGGACCTTCTGGAAAGCGTGGCAGCGCAAACGGCGCCGATTCTGTTTGCCATCCAGGAAGACGCCCGCCAAAAAAAAGCGAATGAGAAACTGGAAGAGCAAATGCGCCAGGCCCAGAAAATGGAGGCCGTAGGCCGTTTGGCCGGCGGCGTGGCCCACGATTTCAACAACATGCTGGG
>NZ_DDYV01000334.1:0-3857 GCF_002348205.1 Desulfobacter sp. UBA2225
GCTCATCTGGCCGTTGGGAAAATAGATGTTAAACAGAATAAACGGTTCAAAATCCATTCTTATTATCCGGCCTTCACCGTCATACTCTGGTTTTCCAAACTGTGTGGTCACAGTTTCCGGAGCAATCCGCGTGTAGGAGACCACACCGGAGTAACCCTTTTTAACGGTTGAATAATTCCAGAAACTTTCATAGTCGCCAAACCGAATCATCTGGTCACTGCGCTGATCCTCCTGAAGCTTCGTCTCCTGGAGCATGAGAATGGCCGGGTCCATGCCGGTCACGGAATCAAAAAAATCCTTTTTCAAAACCGCACGAAACCCGTTAACATTCCATGAAATCAGTTTCAATCGTTTTTTTTCACTCATAGTCGTTTTTTGAGTATGGATCAGGATCTAAGATTATCCGTCCATGCCGGCCAGGTAATCATCATACATCGATTCCAGGCCAAGTTTATGCTTGGACTCTTCTTGTACAAGGATTTGAAACAGCTTTTTTGCATCGGCATTATCGGTCTTGTCCCCGAGAATCTGATACAGCTTGACTGATTTTTCCTCTCTTTTCATGGCCAGTTTCAAGACGTCAGGCATGGGCATACCTTTTTCATATTTGGTATCCACCATGTAGTTGCTTATTTTAAGGTCAGGAATCTTCTTGAGCTCATAGCTGTCAATCATGGCTTTGTTCCCGGAAATATCGGAAAGCAGCGTTACATGTTTTTGTTCTTCTTTGGAAAAATCAATGAAGGTTTGTTTCAGTGCTTCGGAAGGCGCTTCCTGGCCCAAAGATGCATAAAATTTTACAGCTTCCTTTTCTCTGTCAATGGCAAATTGCAGTATCTCATCTACGGATTTAAAATTCATTTGGTATTACCTCCTTTGCTGGTGTTATGCTTTAATTCAATACCCAGTAAATCATTTTCATGCCAGATTCTTACCCAAATCAGCAAATTTTATACCATCTAATTTGGAAAGGTCAAATAGTTCCTGCACTGTATCACATTTGCCAATGATATCATAGAGTGCCGGACAAGCTGTATAGTAATTAAAGCAAATAGATGTTAATACGATTTTGTCTCAGGCAAAATTGTGTCACGAATTAGGGAATCTTGAATTGTTACGTTACTTACGTCAATCACTATCCAAACCGCCCGGTGATATAATCTTCGGTGAGCTGGTGCAACGGATTTAAAAATATCTGGTCCGTGGGTCCGATTTCAATGAGAGTTCCCTGATGAAAATAGGCCGTACGCTGAGAAATTCGGGATGCCTGCTGCATGGAGTGGGTCACAATGGCGATGGTGTAATCCTGTTTGAGCTCATCAATGAGTTCCTCGATAATAGCCGTAGCAATAGGGTCCAGGGAAGAACAGGGCTCATCCATAAGAATCACCTCCGGGTTCACCGCAATGGCCCTTGCAATGCACAGGCGCTGTTGCTGCCCGCCGGACAAACTCGTACCCGGCATTTCCAGCCGGTCCTTGACTTCGCTCCAGAGACCGGCTCTTTTCAAAGAATCCACAACCAGTTCGTCGGTCTCATCCCGGTTCTGGACAAGGCCGTGTATTCTTGGGCCATAGGCAATGTTGTTATAAATGGATTTAGGGAATGGATTGGGCTTTTGGAAAACCATGCCCACCTGGGCCCTTAACGGCACCACATCCACGTCGTTATCATATATATTTATGCCGTCCATGAAAATCTGCCCGGTGACAACACATCTTTCAATGGTGTCGTTCATCCGGTTCAGGCAGCGCAGAAAGGTGGATTTACCGCACCCGGAAGGCCCGATCATGGCAATCACTTCGTTGCGACCAATATCCAGGGTCACATCGCTAATGGCTTTTTTGGAGTCGTAATAAACAGCCACATTCTGACAGCTCATCCTGGGGTTTTCAACCGTTGCCTGCCCCACGGTTGCCCGTTCCGTCCGCTCAACCAGCGGATGCCGCCCAACCTTTCTGGGCGAATGACCTGTTGCTTGTTCCCGATTCATTTTTGTTTTTATTTATCCTTAATTGAGATCATCCAAGGTTAAGGGGATAAGTTCTTCAACAACTTTTCTATAATGCTGCCGTTCCTCCAGGGGCATGGGGATCAACCCTTTAGTTGTCAGGTATCCCTCATCACCCCAGGCCATCTCACTGGTGAACTCAGCCAGATATTCCCTCATACCGGGGATGTTGTCAACATGGGCCTTTTTAATATAAAAATACAAGGGTCGGGACACGGGATAGGTTCCATCGGAAATGGCCTGAAATGTCGGCTGCACACCGTCAATAAAAGCGCCTTGGATCTTATCGGTATTCTGGTCCAAAAAAGAATACCCCAAAATCCCTAAAGCTTCAGGCGCTTTGCTCAACTTATCCACAATGAGGTTATCATTTTCCCCAGCCTCAATATATACCCCGTCTTCCCGCATGGTATGGCATATCACCTTGTATCGTTTTTGATCTGATTTTTTCAATTTCGCTATCCATTTAAACGCATTTGCACCGCCTTCCATAGCCAGTTCCATAAAGGTATCACGGGTGCCGGAGGTAGGGGGTGGTCCAAACACCTCAATTCGGGTGTCGGGAAGTGATGGATTTATCTGTTTCCAGGTTTCATAGTGGTTTGGCTTCAAAACGCCTTGATCCCCTACCACAGGTACCTGTTTTGCCAAAGCGAGAAACAGATCTTTTTTAGTCAGCCTGAACACACGGGCCTGCCTGGAATTTGCCACAACAATGCCGTCATAGCCAATTTTCACCTCAACAACTTCTTTGACACCATTTTTGAAATCTTTTTTCAGCTGATTTTTTGTTATCCGGGCAGAAGAATTGGTAATATCCGGGTGCTCGATACCAATGCCGGCACCAAAAAGCTTATGTCCGCCGCCGGATCCCGTGGATTCAATTTTCGGGGTTTTAAAGCGGTTTTTCTTTCCAAAACTTTCCGCAACAACCGTAGCAAAAGGATAAACCGTTGAGGATCCGACAATGGAGATATAGTCCCTTGCTGCACCGATGCCGGCCTGGGCTATTCCAAAAATAAATAAATAAACCAAGGTAATTGAAGTGATAATAAATTTTTTCATGGGTAACTCCTGAAATATATTTTTTATTTACCATTTTTTTTCAAATATTTTTCTTAAAACAATGGCTGCCGCATTCATGACCATTAAAAAAAACAGAAGAACCATGATGGCAGCGGAGGTTTTTTCCATAAAAGCCCTTTCCGGACTATCTGCCCACAGGTAGATCTGTACGGGCAGCACCGTGGAAGGGTCTGTGAAACCGGCGGGGATATCCACAATAAAAGCCACCATACCGATCATCAGAAGCGGCGCGGTTTCCCCAAGGGCCTGGGCCATACCGATGATGGTACCGGTAAGCATGCCCGGCATGGCCTGGGGCAGGACATGATGTATCACCATCTGAACTTTGGATGCACCAATACCAAGACTTGCCTCACGAATGGAAGGCGGCACCGCTTTAAGCGTGGATCGGCCGGAAATAATAATGGTGGGCAGCGTCATCAGGGTTAAAACCAGTCCACCCACAAGCGGAACAGATCTGGGAAGGCCGAAAAAATTTAAAAACACAGCCAGTCCCAGCAACCCGAATACAATTGAGGGTACGGCTGCCAAATTATTGATGTTCACCTCAATGATATCCGTCCATCTGTTTTGAGGAGCAAACTCTTCCAGATATACGGCAGCAGACACGCCAATGGGAAAAGAGAGGATAAGAGTGACAAGAAGCGTGTAAAAGCTCCCGCAAACCGCTCCCCAAATCCCGGCAAGTTCAGGCTCTCTGGAATCCCCTGCAGTGAAAAAAGGTATTTAATATAACTTTTTTCACTGCAGGGGATTCCAG
>NZ_DDYV01000201.1:0-5245 GCF_002348205.1 Desulfobacter sp. UBA2225
AGTGCCGATGTTGTATTTACCATGCTGGCCTCCCCTGAAGTGGTTGAAAAGGTGGCATTTTCAGAGGAGGGCTTTGTATCCGCAATGAAAAAAAATGCGATCTGGGTGGATTGCTCAACCGTGAATCCCTCTTTTTCCAGAAAAAGTTTTTTAATGGCAAAGGAGTGTGGCATCCGGTTCATGGATGCGCCCGTATCCGGAACAAAACCCAATGCAGAAAATGCGGATCTGGCTTTCTTTGTCGGCGCTGAAAAAAACGTTTTGGATGTTGTACAATCCTTGCTGGAAGGCATGGGGCAAAAAGTTATGCATGTGGGAGAACCAGGCAAAGGCACGGCATTAAAACTGTTGGTAAATTCGCTGTTAGCCCAATCCATGCTCATGCTTTCGGAAAATATACTGCTGGGTGAAAAACTTGGATTTTCAAAGGATTTCCTGCTGGATACCCTGCCGAAAATGTCGGTCTGTGCACCGTTTACGCAGGCCAAGGCAGAGATGATCCGCAAAAATGATTTTGAAGTCCAATTCCCTTTGGAGTGGATGCACAAGGATCTTCACCTGGCAACCTTGACCGCATATGAAGAGGGACAGCCCCTGCCGCTGGCAAATTCGGCAAAAGAAATTTACGCCGCAGCAAAACAAGACGGCCTGGGCCGGAAAGATTTTTCTGCAATTTATCAGTTCATGAAGAACGGTACATCTCCTTGAATCGCAAGATGCACCATGTAAAAAGGGACGGCGTCAGATCTCCTGCTGTTTTTTTTTCTTATACGCTTCAAAATCAAGGAAAATAATAGGCGGCAGTTGTGGTACCCATAGGTCATTTTCGGGATCACCGGGGGTGCCACTGTCATTGGCTTGCCCTGTCAGTGTGCGCCGAAATTCTTTGAATTCAGCCGACATATCGGTGATGATGGTGGTCAATTCATTTAAAGATGTCAATATCTGGTCGGACAGAGGATTGTCTCCTACAGAAACAGGTGCTTGGGCTGAAGGCGGTTGGAGAGATTTTGGGGCTGTATCCGGGGCCATGGTTGATTTTTTTTTCCCTTTCGGCAGTTTTATAGGAGTCCCCGCGATTTCCATATACTTTTCCCAGAATTTTTCAAACGCACTGTCACATGTATTGATGCCTGGATTGTCGAGCAGAAATCCGGCCAACTGCTCAATGCCCACCGCAGCGCGGGCTATAGGATACAGCAAACTAAAAGGACGCTGCCGGGTGACCGCAGCGGAAACGGTTTCATCGGCGGGAAGGCAGCCGGCATAGGAAATTTCAAGGGGAAGATATTGTTTCACCGTTTCGTTAAATTTATCGAATACGGCCCTGGCAAAACGTTCATTTTTCGCTTTGTTCATGACCACCTTCACCGGATCGCGGTATCCATTCAGGGAAAGCACCTTCAACAGCGAGTACCCATCGGTCAGCGATGTAGGTTCGGAGGTCACCACCAGGAGCACCTCCTGGGAAGCCAGGCAAAAGGACAGCACATGCCTGGATATGCCGGCCGAAGTATCGAAAAGCAGTACATCGTACCCCTCTATGCAAGAGAAGGATTCGATTAGTTGGGAGACGTCCTCAGGTGTCATGGCGGCCAGCTTTTCCACACCGGTGCCGCCGGGAATGATGTCAACACCGCAGGTATCGTGGATGATAATATCCGAGATGCGTTTCTCCCCGTTTACCACCTCCTCCAGAGTGTGCTCCGGCCGAATTCCCATCAGAATATTGATGTTGGCCAACCCCAGGTCCGCATCAAAAATGCAGGGCCGCAATCCTTTTCTGGCAAACTCAACCGCCAGATTCACGCAGATATTGGTCTTGCCAACCCCGCCTTTTCCACTGGTAATGGTGATCACCCGTTTCATGCATACCTTCCTTTTTATGGTACCGGCGAGGCAAAGAGTTCCGGATTCCTCTCTTTGGTGGCACATCTGAATTGGACGCCGGAGCAACCGTAGGTGTTGCAGATTGTATTAAAATTTTCTTCAATAAATTCGATGAACCAGATTTCTTCCCGGGGAACCGCCTTATCTCCTCCTGCCATTTGCATCTGGGCCTTATAAGCCTGGTACAACAATTTGATATGGGCATGCTGTTCTTTCAGATTATCGATCACCACCACGGCTCCCTCTGAATTCTGCTGCCCGGACAAAAACCTCTGGACAGGCCTGGGCAGGACCTCTCCATAAAGCAGGGCGTATAACTGTTCAAATTTTTCATCAGTGATCAGCACACAGGTCATCTGAATGCTCGGATGGCGAGATTTCAGATCTTGCATGCTCCAGATCCTGGCCGGATTTGAGACTGCGAGGGTCAGGTTGTCACCGTTCCAGAAAAGAGGGAGAATTTGATGTTCACAGGCATAGCGTTGGCCGATTATACTGCGCAGTTCTATCTTTTGTTTTTCATAATAAATATATCCGTCAAGTTTCTGGAACGGGGTGTTGTACTGAATGGAAAGGGCAAAGTAGAGCTGGTCTATGGCAACCCATTTATTTTCTAAAAGTATTTTGCCAAGAGCCTTATGGGCAGCGGACTGCAATGCAAGGGCCTTTTCAAGATCCGCCTCATGGATCAAGGCCTGCTGTAACAGAATCTGTCCCAGCTTGAGGTCACGGCTGAATCTGCGGAAAGCGAGATTGAGTTCAGACAGGGTGACACGATTTTGTTCATACAGAATTTCACATGTTGATTTTTTGTAATGCTTGAGCTTTAACACCGATTCCAGATCGCCCTCCTGGATCAGGCGGTGTTTGACGGCCAGTTTGACAAGAAAAAGGGTGTCCAGCTGCTCGTAAACCAGTTTTTTTCGATCCATATCTGAAAGATACCCTTTTTTAACTAAAAATCGGCTCAGGGAGTGACCAGACTGTTTGACCTGCCTTTGGCCTTCCTCCAGCTGCTCCTGAGAGAGCATCCCCTTTTCAACTGCCCGTTTACCCATCTGCCACTGCATTTCCTGAAGGAACAGCAGCTTCTTCAATTGTTCCTGAGTTATTTTTTTTTGGCCCAAGAGGATAAAACCCAATTGTTTTTTAGATTGCTCAATATGAGTCTTCCGGATGCCTCTGGCTTCGGCCATCTCTTCGGAGGATACGAATCCTTCGGCCATCAGAAAATCCTCTATTTCCAGGTGCGCCGTTTTATCTTCCATCTTTTATGGGCGACCTCTCTGCCGAAAGATACAGATTGTTTAAGAACGTGTGCTGAATTTCGGTCATTTATCTGCCTCCGCTTCGTCATGCCTGCGGGCCGCTTCAACCAGAATATGCATGAGGGTGCGATTGATTTCAGTGTGCTTTTCAGCATCTGGGCGGGCGACTTCAAAAGTGGCATCCTTCCAGTTTATGATATCATAAGCCGCATCCTCGTTTTTTAGGTTCCCTGTTTCAGCTGCAATCAGCTGGCCTTTCCTGAAAAACAAAAACCCGACCTTATCGGCTGATCGTACCTGGAGAGTGCATGTCTTTTCTTCCATTTCGATCATTTGGAGAAAGGCCGCCGTACCAAACCCTTTAATTTCTCCTTTTCGATTGGATCGCAGGGCGGACCAAATCTTCTCCAGAACCGCCTGCATATCCAGCGGCTTTTCAAAAATGGCGTTCATATTGATCTCCGGCACCGAATTTTGGAATTCCGATGCTGGCCGCCAAGTCATCAAAAACAGGTCCATATTGGGTTCACGCCTGTGCGTGGCTTTTAACAACTGGATACCGCCCATATCCGGTATGTCAAGATCGGTTACGATCACATGTATTTTTATGAATTTTATAAGTTCGAGGGCTATCTTGCCGTTTTCGGCTGTGAGCACATCGCACTGATCTGTGGCATTCACTGCTGCCGTAAATACACTTAATACTTCCGGATCATCATCGACGATAAGTATTTTATCTCTGTTGGTAGATGCAGCTTCGGGTGTTTTGATCAGATGGCTGTTCCTGTGGTATTGTTCGACGCATTCCTGCAGTGTCTTTTCAAGTACATGGGGCTTGCAGGGTTTTATCAGGAACTTAAAAATTTTACCCCCGTTCAGCGCCTTTAAAGAAACATCGAGATTGCCGTGGCCGGTAAGCATCACAATTACGCTGTCAGGGTCTATTTTCTTTGCCTTCTCCACAAACTCGAACCCGTCCATGCCATTCATATGCAGGTCCGTGATTACCACTGCATAAGGCCCTTTTCCCGCCACCGCGTTGAGGCCCTCCCGACCACCTTGGGCGATATCAATATCAAATATTTTTCTCAGGCGTCGTTGCGTGACCTCCATAAAAGCAAGATCCTCATCAACGAACAAAATTCTATCCATCTGATCGCTACCCCCTACAAAACCGGCTATAGCACCTTGAGTTCGCTGGGTTGAATCTTGGTGACGGTGATGTTAAAACCCGTACCCAAATAATGTATTCTCTATATCATGCCGTTGAAGATAGGAAAATGCTTTTTGTTACGGGAATTTTAGAAAAATTGACAGCGCTTTACTGACAATCAGTTCAATTTTTTTTTACAATTAATGATTATCTTGTCGATTAAAGAAGGCCTACAGCTGACTGAAAAAACAATAAAAACACAGGCGAAAAATTTTATCGACCAGGCTTGCAAAAATGCGCACATTCAGGTTAATCTTAACCCAAACGATGAAAAACACGTTCCCGTGTCAAACAGCTTTTCTTAAAGGTAAAAAAAATAATGGTAAAAAAATATAGACTGGCTTACCCGATTTTGTTGATTGGCCTGTTATTATGTGTAAGGGGTACGGGTTTTGCTCAGCAAGCCCCGGGGCTTTCAAAGGGACAAAAGGTTTATGTCCCGGCATATTCACATATTTACACAGGCAACAGACAGATCCCCACGTTTTTAACCGTGACTTTAAGCATCCGCAATACGGACATCTCCCATGGCATTGAGGTTGTGTCCGTAGATTACTACAACACCAAAGGCACTCTTTTAAAAAAATACCTCCCCTCGCCTATTTCTCTAAAGCCCCTTGAATCCATACGCTATGTTGTCGATTATGACGATAAGGCCGGCGGAGCCGGGGCCAATTTTATTGTTGAATGGCGATCTGAAAATCCAATAAATCCCCCTATCATGGAAACCATCATGATCGGCTCAAGGTCTTCTTTCACGTCCCGGGGCCAGGTTCTTATCCCTTTTAAATGAAATCCGATCCCTGATATTTGATCATCAGCATAGCAATATCATCTGACTGGACAACATTTCCGGCATGTTTCCGGACAGCGT
>NZ_DDYV01000351.1:0-2903 GCF_002348205.1 Desulfobacter sp. UBA2225
GAAATCGAATTCGTCAGGCCTTTGTTCCGGCTGAGGGACTGGTTTTTCTGTCGGCAGATTATTCACAGATTGATCTGCGGGTTCTTGCTCATTATTCGCAGGATGCCGCACTGCTGCAGGCCTTTAGAAGCGGTGGTGATATCCATGCCCGGACGGCCGCACAGCTTTTTTCTATCTCGCCACTGTTGCTTACCCCTGAAATGCGGCGGGTAGCCAAGACCATCAACTTCGGCATTGTTTACGGGATGAGCAGCTTTGGGCTTGCCGTCCAACTGAATATCAGCCGGAAAGAGGCTCAGGCCTTTATCGATCGTTATTTCCAGTTGTATAGCGGGGTCAGGCAGTTCATGGAGGATATCGTGGCAAGGGCAAGAGTTGATGGCTTTGTCACAACTCTTCTCCATCGGCGACGAATATTGCCTGAAATTAACTCGAAGAAGAAAACCGATCGGGAGTTAGCGGAACGAACTGCCATTAATACCCCTATTCAGGGAACGGCAGCTGATATTGTTAAACTGGCCATGATTAAGGTGAACGGGGCCCTGGCGCAAGAAGGGCTTGGCGCCCGTCTTCTTCTCCAGATTCATGACGAATTGGTTTTTGAATTACCTGAGGCCGACTTGGAAGCAACCCAAAAGATAGTCAGGCCGGCAATGGAAAATGTCCTGGCCCTGGATGTACCTCTGCTTGTAAACTTTGAGAGTGCAAACAGTCTGGCCAAAACCGGATGATGTTTTTTTTCGAGGAGTGAGGGAGGTTGGCCGGATACTGATAAGAAAATTCCTTGGTTCCTAAAGACTCATTCTGCCGGTGGGACTTCGGCGGCTGTCTGGGAAAGATCATCCAGCTCCTCGTTTTCTGTGTTCTTTTTACGCTCTTTTTTCTCGTTTTGTTTTTTTAGTCGATTTAATTCCTTGGCTCTTTTTTCACCCTGGTAGTTTGTCCGTTTAGCCAAAATAAGCTCCTGTGGAAATATCCTGTGGATCTTGGAGGATCTGTTTTTTTTACCATAAAAAAAGGCCCCGCACGTATGCGGGGCCTTTTTTATCAAACGGTCTTACAGCTTGACAACATTCTCAGCTGCGGGGCCTTTGGCACCATCAACCACGTCAAACTTGACACGAGCACCCTCATCAAGGGACTTGAAACCGTCGCCCTGAATTGCGGAGTGGTGAACGAAAACATCCTTTCCGCCATCCTGCTCAATAAAACCAAAACCCTTTGAATCATTAAACCATTTTACTGTACCTTCAGCCATTTTTATTACTCCTTTATATTTTGTTCCATATGGAAACGATTTTCAGGGGGGTGCCTTGATATCAAATGCATGATATTTTTCAAGGGGCCCTGTTATTTAGCGGATATTACAGTTTAACAACATTCTCAGCAGCTGGGCCTTTGGCGCCATCAACGACGTCAAATTTGACGCGTGCGCCCTCATCCAGAGATTTGAACCCGTCGCCTTGAATTGCGGAGTGGTGAACGAAAACATCCTTTCCGCCATCCTGCTCAATAAAGCCAAAACCTTTAGAATCGTTAAACCATTTTACTGTACCTTCTGCCATTTTTACTACTCCTTTGTACTTGCTTCCATCTGGAAACCTTTTTTTAATAACACCAGACTCTATATAAAGAGCCTGGCGTGCTTGCCTCAAGTAGTTCTTGTGTGCTTCTTTATGAGGAGCCATGACAAATTGAATCATTGTATTCATGGTCCAATTGTAAATGTCTGCTGCCCTCTGATGCCGCTTGTCTCACCTTCATTGCGGTGATTGTAAAAAAAACGGCTTATCGTTTTGGAAATGTGGGGGCACCAAAGACCCGTTTACGATTAGGGGTGCCGGTTGTTGTGCTTGTTTTTTTCTTTTGCCATGATCGTGCGGGCAAGTCCCTGCTGGGTGCCGGGTTCTTGTCTTGAGCGTCAAGATTAAAGCCGGACACGACCTCGCGAAGGATTCTTTTGCCAAGTGTCTGCTCAATAAGCTTTACGATCTTGTCGTCATCAGCTGTCATAAAAGTGAACGCCTCTCCGGTGCAGGCTGCACGGCCGGTACGACCGGTACGATGGGTATAGGCCTCGGCGGTATCGGGCACATCGTAATTAATGACATGTGAGATCCCGGAGACATCAATACCCCGGGCGGCGATATCGGTTGCCACCAGGATATTGAACGTGCCGCTTTTAAAACCATCGAGCGCTTGTTGTCGTTTGCTTTGTGACAAATTTCCTTGCAAGGAGGTTGCGCGGTAGCCAGAGTTTTCAAGCTGCTGGGCAACGTTCTTGGCCTTGTATTTTGTTTTGGTGAAGACCAGAGTGGTTGTCATCCCTTTTTGCTCCAGGATGTTTTTCAGCAATTCAGTCTTACGCTTTTGTTCGACAGGAATCAAGGCATGGCTGATGGAAGCTGCCGCTTTGGTATGATTGATCTGTACCGTGGCTGGATTAGTGAGAATATCCTCGGCGAGGTGGCGTATCTCCTGGGGCATGGTTGCTGAAAAGACAAGAGATTGTCGTTTTTTCGGGATTGACTTCAATATCCGCCGGATATCAGGCAGAAACCCCTTGTCAAACATGTGATCTGCCTCGTCGAGGATTAATATCTCAACATTGGCCAGATTGATGACCCTGTCGTTCATATGGTCCAGCAGTCGTCCTGGACAGGCAACAATGATCTCTACCCCGGCTCGAATCTTTTTGGCCTGTGTTACCTTGCTGACGCCGCCATAGATTACTGCGCTGCGCAGGTTGGTCAGATGGCCCATTTTCTCAATGTAGCTGTGGATCTGTTCAGCAAGTTCCCGGGTAGGGGCCACAATCAGGGCCCGGATGCTCTTCCTGGGGCCATCCAGAAGACGTTGCAGGGTGGGAAGTATAAAAGCGGCTGTTTTGCCGGTTCCGGTCT
>NZ_DDYV01000119.1:0-7202 GCF_002348205.1 Desulfobacter sp. UBA2225
AGTCCTTAAGCGGCGTGAAAAAAGCCTGCGCCAGGGTCTCGTCTTCCGGGGTCATGCCTTCCCTCAAGTTAAACTCCCGGGCCTTGGCTGCCACGTTCAGGGCAATACCGGACAGATTCTCCTTTGATCCGTCCATGCCTGTTGCAGCAGTGATCATCTCTCCGAGCAGTTCCCAGGGGTAGAGGTCACGATAGAATTTGCACAGGATCATGGTGTCAAACAGGGTGAGTCTGTCTTCAAAATCGACAAAGAGTTTTGCCTTCCCTTCCACTTGATCGGGATCAATCATGCCTGCCAGTTCCGGTTTGTAAAAGGTAGACCGCAGATGGCAGGCTCCCCGGTCCGAGGCGGCATAGGCCAGGCCCATACCCTTGAGTACCCTGGGATCGTAGCCTGCCGGTTCCAAACCTTTGACATGAACGGCCTGCTCCTCCATACCGAAGACTGCGGCGGCGTGGCGAATACCCCGGGCCAGGGTTTGGCCGATGCCCGCTTCATTGGCCGCAATTTTGACAAGCAGCTCTTCGATCGCCCGGGCGTCACCGAATTGGATGGCATAATCGGAGTTCCCCTGTTCGTGGGCCATCATGGCAAAGGCTGCCAGATTTCCGGCAGTAATGGTGTCTATCCCCAGACTGTCACAGACATGGTTGAGCCGGACAATCTGTTCCACCTCCTCCACCATGCACAGGCCGCCAAAGGTGTATAGGGTTTCGTACTCCGGTCCCTCCAGCACCAGGCCCTTGTGGGGTCCTTGGATGACCTTTGTCATCCGGCCGCAGGAAAGATAGCATTTTGCGCAGGCATGGGGGGTGACGTCGCATTGGCTGTGCAGGGCATCTGCTGATATTTTTTCCCAGTGGGGGGCGTATCCTTTGGTCCAGTACCGGGTGGGAAAGGCCCCGGCATTGTTCATGATTTTTACCATCTGGGAGGTGCCCATGGATTTATAAGCCTGGACCACGGGATGATCCTTAGCCTCGGCAGCCATGGCCTTAGATAGTTGAGTCAGTCCTTTTTTATCAAAAACCTCCCGTTTTTTATTGCCGGAAAAAACAATGGCTTTAAGGTTTTTTGAGCCCATGACCGTGCCGGTGCCGGCCCGTCCTGCACATCGCCATCCATCGTTTTTGATGATGGAAAATTTGACCCCGGCCTCGGCAGCCGGTCCAATCACGCTGAGTCCGGTTTTCCAGCCTTTGGGGTGTTTGCCGCTGAATTCGGCTTTAACGGCAGACTCCGTTTCAAAGGTGTCTTTGCCGGCAAGATGACTGCCGTCGTGGAAAAAAGCCCCTTCCGGGGTGATTTCCATCATGATCAATCCATCTGCCCTGCCGTGGATGACAATGGCATCAAAGCCTGTGGCGGAAATGGCTTCAGGTACCTTGCCCCCGGAATAGGACTCAGCATAGAGACCGGTCAACGGGGATTTGGTAAAAACCCCGTACCTGGAACTGCCCCAGGTGGTGGTGCCGGTTACGGCACCCGTGGCAAAGATCAACCGGTTCTCCGGCGAAAGAGGATCAATACCCGGCGGGTTCAGTTCTGTCAAAAGCCATGTGGCAAGCCCCTTGCCTCCCAGAAAATTTTCGTAAACCGACTGATCCACGCTTTTGATCTCTGCTTTTTGATTAGACAGATCCACGTAAAGGATCTGATTAAAAAAACCTTTCATTTCCATCTCCTTTCATTTCCTCGAAATGCCTATCTCCTACAGTAATTCTTGTTGAAGTACAAGAAAAAGGTTAGCTAAATACCTTTGAAGTGCCAAAATATCAATATGTTGAAAATGATCCATCAAAATTGATAGGTATTGCCGCCGAAGTTAGAACCAAACCCGTTTTGGGTCTTCAGGTATTGGATGTTTTGTTTTACGACCCTTTCCTAATTTAAGGTTTTTGTTTATTGTTCATACATTGGTTGACAAAAAGGACGCTTTCATTTAGAGCTTGCGCTAACCTTTTTTAACGGATTATGTTTTGAGACGGTCTAATCAAACCAATCAAAAATCATGGCAAAAAACACAAATCAAGATGCTTGCTAAGGCTTGTATTTTGTTTGTTGTGTTGACAGTGGCAGGCCTGTCCTCTCCGCCGGCCAGTTATGTTGAAATGAGGATGGACGTATTGACAGGGGCCATCAAGGAATATGTTGAATCTCATCCCCTAAGCCTGCCCGCCTCCTTCAAACATCAATCATCTTCAAACCATCAAGGACTTTGGTTGGCTGACATTTACCACCTGACAGGTTTGCGCCCCCTCTGGGTAACCCCCGAAGGTCCAGGTAAGAAAGCGGCAATTATTTTTCTTTATCTGAGCAAATCCAATACTGAGGGCCTTGACCCGGATGACTATGGGGTTACAAGGATTTCCGATCTCTGGAGGGCACGTCAGCCCCAGCTCCTTGCCGAGCTTGACATCCTTTTGACCTTCAACCTTATCCAATATATTCATGATGTCAGTTGTGGGCGACTTTCTGATGTTAACAAAGAGTTCGACCCTGTTGCTTCCATAGAACAAACGCTGAGCGCTCCGGACCTTGAAGGTTACCTCGCAGGGCTTCCCCCTTCACACCGGCATTATACCGAGTTGAAAACGGCATTAAAGATATACCGTGGCATTGAAAAAGATGGGGAATGGCCACGAATACCAGCCGGAAAAACCATCAGGCCGGGGGATCTGGATGACCGTGTTCCCGCCATCATCCATCGTCTTGCCAGGAGTTGCGATCTGGACTTCAAAGTTTCTGATCTAACTCATTATGACAGATCGCTCATTCCTTTCATCCTACAGTTTCAGACTATGTATGGACTGGAACCGGATGGCGTTATCGGTCAAAAAATGTTGGCTGCCATGAACATTCCTCTGTCCAGATTGATTCAACAGATCATTGTCAACATGGAACGTTGGCGCTTGAGACAACACGATCTTGGAAAAAAATATATCCTGGTAAACATACCAAATTTTAATCTGTCCGCATTTGACAAGGAGCATATAGCTCTTGATATGCCTGTAATCGTAGGCGGATTCAAACATCAGACTCCGGTCTTCAGTGATCACATCCTTTATATTGATATGAACCCTTACTGGAATATCCCCAAGAGCATTGCTGTGAATGAAGAGCTGCCAAAGCTCAAGAAAAACCCTTATTATCTTGTAAATAAGCGTATTCGGCTTTTTTCCACGGGTGACAATGCCGGAGAACTGGATTCTACCTCCATTGACTGGGCCGGTGTCAGTCGGGCCCGGATGGCACAATATCGGCTTCGTCAGGACCCCGGCCCATGGAATAGCCTGGGAAAAATAAAATTTGTTCTCTCCAACCCTTACGCCGTGTACATGCACGACACCCCCCAAAAAGGACTTTTTTCCCGTTCCAGAAGAGATTTCAGTCATGGCTGTATCCGGGTCAGCAACCCATCGGGTTTGGCAGCCTTTGTACTTAAGGATTTGCCGGAAAAATGGTCTCTTGAAAAAATAGACGATATCATAAAAAGTGGAAATCGGCGGGTCATAACTCTCCCCATACCCTTGCCCGTCCATATCACTTATCAAACCGTATGGGTTGACAAAAAGGGCAATATATATTTCAATAGGGACGTTTATGGTCGGGACGAAGTGCTTATGAAAGCTTTGTTCAACAAATAACAGCCATGGGCTTGACCTGATCTATCAACACCTATGCTCAACCTACAGCAAGAAATGAAAGTAATTTAACATCTTATTGGGACTTTCATATGACAGCCATGGGCTGACCTGACATATCAACTGCCAGGCACAGCCCAAAACAAAGCTTGAAAGATCTGAGTAGCTTACCCAGACTTTCTTATAACAGAGGCACAGCCCTCACGGTTTTTAGGCTGCCTGTGGCAAAAACGGGAAAGATAGAAGCGTATATGTCTAAAATGAATCGACGTCAATTTCTTTTAACCTCGGCACTGACAAGCATGGGATGGTTCACCATCCCTCCATTCAACAGCTGGGGAATGGTATCGGAAAAACAAAAACACCCTCTCTCCTTTTTTCATACACATACGGGAGAATCGCTGGAGATACCTCTCTCCAAAGGCCGCCTCCTGCCATCGGTTCAAAGAGAGATCAACATGTTTCTCCGGGATTTTCGGACAGGTGATATCCACCCCATTGACCCCGGTCTTATGAATATCCTGTCCAACATTCAGCGGCTTGCTCGCAGCCGGGGCACTATTGAGGTGATCTCCGGATACCGGTCAAAAAAGACCAATCAGGCCCTGGGCAGAAAAAATCACGGCGTGGCCAAAAAGAGCCTCCATATGAAAGGACAGGCCATCGACATCCGCATTACGGATGTGCCAACCAGAAAAGTTCGGGACATAGCAACAGCCATAGGCTTTGGAGGGGTGGGGTATTACCCCAAGTCCGACTTTGTTCATTTGGACACCGGGGATTTCAGAACCTGGTAGCCGTTTTTCGGGTTTAGCCTATTGTCCGTCCAGGCAGCCCAGCGTTCCGTACATAGATGGACGCCGGTCCCGGAACAGGCCCCAGCCCGCCCGCATGGTTTCAATTTCTTTGAAATTAAAAGAAATGATTCTGAGGTCTTCGGTTTTACGGTCACACTGGGCAAGTATCTCTCCGGTGTTTCCGGTGATAAAGGAGGTGCCGTAAAAGGTCATTTCAATATCCTGGTTCTTTTCCGTGCCAATGCGGTTGGATGCGCACACGGGAATCACATTGGCGGCGGAATGACCCTGCATGGTCCGCTGCCAGTGGGGCTGGGAATCATACCCGGGCATTTTGGGTTCAGACCCGATGGCCGTGGGGTACAGCAAGATATCCGCCCCCATCAGCGCCATGCTGCGGGCTGCTTCCGGAAACCATTGGTCCCAGCAGATGCCCACGCCCACCTTGGCGAACCGTGTGTCCCACACTTTGAAACCGGTGTCGCCCGGGCTGAAATAATATTTCTCTTCATAGCCAGGTCCCTGGGGGATGTGGGTTTTGCGATAGATTCCCCTGACTGTGCCGTCGGCATCAATCATGGCCACACTATTGAAATATGCCTGATTGGCCCGTTCAAAAAAGCTGATGGGCAGCACTACGTTTAGTTCCCTGGCCAGGGCAGTGAATCGTTTTATCAAGTCACTTTCGGCAGCCTTCTGGGCCAGGGAAAAATAGGCAAAATCCTGTACCTTGCAGAAATAGGGGCCTGAAAACAACTCCTGCAGCAGTATGATGTTTGCACCCCTGGCTGCCGCATCCCGTACAACCCGTTCCGCCTTGTTTAGATTGGTTTCATACGTTTTGCTGCAGACCATCTGGGTGACAGCGACATTTACTTTGTCCATGTTCACTCCGGTTAAAAGGGTGGAAGGGCTGTGCCTGTCGGCTGTTGCTGGGTAATGCAGTGTATCCCCCCGCCGCCGGCAAAAAGGGGCAGACTCGGGATCTGGACAATGGTGCGATTCGGGAAAATCTGCTGCATGATCTCCTTTGCCTGATCATCTGCCGGATCGTTAAATGAGGACATGATGATGGCGCCATTGGGTATGTAAAAATTGATATAGGAGAGATCCATGCGTTCGCCGTTCCACTTCTGGTGAGCCGGCTGGGGAATCTCCGCGATCTCAATGGCCTTTCCGCAGGCATCCACCGCGCCTGCAAGCCGTTGTTTGGCATCCTGGGTCACGGCAAAATTGGCGTCATCCGGGTCAATGCAGTTATTTAACAGAATCAGTCCCGGCCGGGCAAATGTGGCCAGAATGTCCACATGCCCCGTGGTCTCATCCCCTTCAAGACCGTTGGCCAGCCACATCACTTTATCAATGCCCAGATAGGTCTTAAAAAGGGTTTCGAAATCCGCTTTGGTATATCCCGCATTGCGTTTGGGGTCCAGCAGGCACTGCTCTGTGGTGATCAGCGTGCCTTTGCCGTCCACATGGATGGAACCGCCTTCCAGAATAAAGGGAGCGGTGTACCGCCGCATGGACAAATGGCGCAGGATTTCAATAGCCATGCCCTCATCGCAGTGCCCTGTAATGGGGTAGTGCCCCCATCCGGTGAAGACCCAGTCGATGCCGGCCACCTTGCCTTTTTTATCCCGCACAAAGGTGGGCGCACTGTCGCGGGCCCAGGAGTCAAAGCAGGTCGCCTTGACCAGGGTGACAGCGCTGCCTAAAAGGTTTTGGGCTTCTGTCCATTGTTCCGGGTTGACCAGCATATAAACCGGTTCAAAATCGGCAATGGCCAGGGCCACTTCAGCATAGGTTTGTTTTGCTTCGGGCAGCACGCCCTTGAAGCACTCCTGGGAGCAGGGCCACACCATCCAGCAGGCATCATGGTCCTCCCATTCTGCCGGCATGGTCAGCCCGTCACTTTGGGGGGTACGCACGGGAATGGAGAAAAATCCGTTTGCAGGGGGACCTGCCAAAGGATGTTCCCCCTGAATCTGTATCAGTTGTGTCATGTATCTTTTTGTGTCCTGATGTTGTTAGAAGGAGGTGCCCATATGCAATTTTTCGCAACAACGAAGCAGATGTGGGCCTCCTCGTCCAAAAATTATCTGGTTTTTATCATTGTCCACAGCTCGTCATAGTACCGGTTATCTTTCCCAAGGTCAGTGATGAACTCAAGCGTCTTCATGGTCTCTTCGCTGGGGTAAATAGCCGGATTCTTCAGGTCCTCAGGGGTGATAAATTCCTTGGCCGCCTTGTTTGGGGTGGCATACTGGGTCCAGTTGGAGAGTGCTGCGCCGTTATTGGCATCCAGCACCCAGTTGATGAATGTGTGGGCATAGTCCACATGGGGGGCACCCGCAGGAATGGCCATATTGTCCGCCCAGATCACGCCGCCTTCCTTGGGATTGGCAAAGACAAATTTATCAGGGGCCTCATTCACGGCACGCAGGGCATCACCATTGTAAACCAGAGCGGCAATGGCCGTGCCTGCAACAACCTTGGAACGGCCGCCGGTTCCCACGTCAAATCCGGCAAAGTATTTGCTGGACTTGGTCTCGATCATCATATCGGCAAGGGCTTTGAGGTCGCTTTTGTCCAGGGTGTTCACACTTTTGCCCATGTATTTCAGGGCAATGCCCAGCATTTCCCGGATGGAGTCAATCATGACCACAGGACCCTTGCGGGAGGCCGGATCAAAGAACAGAGCCGTTGACGCCACATAATCGGCTCCCAGCTTCTCTTTATTATAGAGCATACCCACGGTGCC
>NZ_DDYV01000056.1:0-5937 GCF_002348205.1 Desulfobacter sp. UBA2225
AAATTACAGGCTCTTATGCTTACATCTATAGAATCCATAAGACCTGGCAGAACATATGAACGTAATTTCAATAAAAAGAATAAAAAATTCCATCTGGAATACAGGCAACCAGCTTGATACTTTGAGGTGTCTTAAGTCAACGGCATTGTCTGATATCCTTGCTATGCAAATTGAAACAACAACAATGATTTATTGCAAAGAAAGATAAAACAAGAATTATTTTTGTCTACCTACTTAACCCGCGGTAGACGGAAATCCCACTCCAATTCAGGCTCCACAAAGGGGGCTATAAAGGCGCCACTGGCAGCGTCCACATGAATGGGGATATCTAAACCCGTATCTTTCTGGAGCTGATCGAGGGCGTCGCTCACAGTTTTAACCGGTTCATACTGGCCGGTAAAGGTAACGCCCAGGGTCGGCACCACGCCAATGGTGTTCTCGTCGCAGCGCTTGATTACCTCTTCCGGGGTCATTATCAGGCGCTCACCGTCCATGTGGATTTCCCGCAGTTCCACGTCCCAGTAACGGGCAAATTTATGCCAGCAGATTTGTACCGGACCGCAGACAAGATTTGGTTTGTCCGTTGGTTTGCCGGCTGCCTTCATTTTATCTCGCCACCGCCATTTCATGGCCATTCCGCCCAGCATGGCGGCCTCGCTGGAACCTGTGGTCGAACATCCCAGCGTATTGGCGGCATCCGGCGAGTTCCACAAATCAGCCAGCATGTTTACACAGCGGGATTCGATCTCAGCTGTCTGAGGGTACTCATCCTTGTCAATCATGTTCTTACCGATACATTCGTCCATGATTTTGTAGATTTCCGGGTCGAGCCAGGTGGTACAAAAGGTCGCCAGGTTTTGCCGGACATTGCCGTCCAGCATCAATTCATCATGTATAACCTGATAGATGTGACGCGGACTGTGCTCTTTTTCCGGCATCTTGTACTTGGGCAATACAACCGACAGGTCTGCAGACGAGTACACGTCGTCCAACCGGTTTTCTCCGCCTTTGACTTTTTCATGTAATGGCATTGTTCTTCTCCTAATTGAGTTGTTAACTTCGGGGGTTGAGGGGATTGGTGTTTCCCCCGTGCACCATGGCATACGCCAAAACGAACCTATCGCACCCGACGCATTTGTCCGAATCCCACTGGATGTAACCGGAGGGGGGCACGGCTGTTCCGATCCTGATCACCACAGGTTCGGTTTCCGGCTGGGATTCCCACCAGATGTGCGTTCTCTTATGCCAGATCCTTCTTCAGTACAAACAGATAGGTTCACTATATATAAGTTTATATTCACTTTATGTATCAGGGTTTCAATGCCCTGGAAAACATCATCTATCCTCATAATTTTTATGAAGAATTAGCAAAAAAGCTTTTCAAAGACACCATTAAAGACCCTATAAAAAGGCTATATATGGCTTTTTGAGTATATATAACCTTTTGTATTTGGTTGTTGATGACTGGGTTGAAACTGCAAGTTGTGATTATTTGTGCTGAAAAATAAATATGATAGGTAAAGAAATCCCGTGATTTTGAATCCTGGCACAATGATTGCCTTATATGAAAGATAACTGGCGATCGGAAGGATGATTTGTAATCAGGCATGAAAGACAAAACCGGAGAAAAAGGCACGAGCAAAATTATCGGCAATGTCAAAAGGGTTGTCAAGAAAAGGTATGGGGATAATAACACGGAAGCCGAGGGCAAACCTAAAGAAGAATAAGGCTCCTCATATTCTATAATAACGGCCATGGCCGACCTGGTCTTTCACAGAGGTCAGTCCACAACAAATCATGAAAGAAACTAGCAGGTTAGTTCAATTCTTTCATATAAAAAAAACAAAAAGGTGAAACATTCCTTTTAGGAGAAATACCGTGAAATCAAGTACAAGAGACAATGCAGAAGGCAACATGCATCAGGTGAGAGGTAAGATCAAGGAGGTCGTCGGAAAGACGGTGAGAAATTCCAACCTGGAAGCCGAAGGTACGGTCGAAAAATTTAAAGGGAAAGTTCAGAAAAAAATAGGCCGAATCAAGAAAGCGCTGGACAAGTAAACGGATGCTTTTAAGACTTACAAACAAGGAGGAATAATTCAGTGAATATATCATAACTGGTTGGAGAAAGAGCTTACTGTCAAAACGGCTAAATCACACATAGAATAAAAAAGATCATACTATGTAGTATCTGCTGATTTTCTATTTTGTGGTTCCCCAAATACCTGTTGAATGCCATCGGATTCTATTACCGGACTAAGTGCACGTTCTATCCGTCTCAGAAATCATTTGTGAAAACGACATGCGAAAAGTTTGATGACTATAATAAGACCAGCCTGCAAATAAGGAGACTATTATGACAGAAATTAAAAAGAAAAAGAAAAAACTGGTGTGGCCGTGGGTATTATTGGGACTCGGAGTAATTGCAGTACTTATTTATTTCTTGGCATTTCATGATTACAATGGGGAAACGAATGAAGTGCCCAAAATATCCGAACTTATAGGTACTGAAGAAACTGACCTGGTATCCGAACCTGTGAGTACTGAAGAAACAGACCTCATAAATGTGAAGGAAAACAACAGTACCGTGGCGGCTTATATAAATTTTGTGGAAACCAGCAAAAATAAGATGAGTCTGGAGCATGAATATACAAATGAAGCTCTTTCAAAATTAGTCGAAGCTACAAATGCTATGGCCGGTGAAGTTGGATACGAAGTTCGGGCAGATATAGAAAAGGTAAAGGAATATGCAGAAATGATTGAAAAAGATCCCTTTGCAACAACACATGCAGATAGCATTAAAAAGGCGGATGATATTTTAACAAATGTATTGCAAAACATCCAAAAGGCTAAATATCCGGGATTGACAAATGAAGTTGCAGAATTAAAAATTGCATCAGAATCAATAAAACCGGGAGTACTTACTCTTGATCAGAAAGATGGAGTTAAAACTTTTTTTAGTAAAGCCGCAGACCTCCTGCATAAAATGAATTAAATACTTTTAAAACTCGATGATCCAGTTTTTCGTCAAATCGCATAACCATAGGGGGCTGAATACCATGATTTGGAACCATACACCCCTCGGTGATTCGATAACAGATTGATATCATTGACGTTTTAAAAACCGCAGCACAAAAAGCATCATTTTTAACAAATATAATAATATCAATATGTTATAAAAAACTGGCACTGGAGTCCTTGAGTGGGTAGTATATCTTATTAAAAATATTCAATAAAATACCTTCATACAACCAACCACAACCAGAAAGGAGAACAGCATGAAAATCCAAATCAACACAGACAATCACATCGCAGGTCGCGAAGAACTGGCCGAGCAGGCCAAAGCAACGGTGAAAAGCACGCTCGGCCATCTGGCGGAGCATATCACCCGCGTCGAAGTGCATCTCAGCGATGAAAACAGCGATAAGGGCGGGAGCCATGACAAGCGTTGCATGATGGAAGCACGCCTCGAAGGTCACCAACCCGTTGCGGTTTCAGATGAGGCGGAGTCGATTGACCAGGCGATTGATGGAGCGGCTGAAAAACTCAAGAGATTCCTTGACCACACACTTGGGCGATTGCATGACAAATGATGAAATTTTAGTTTTTAGGGAGAGTGGGCACCTGGAATAATTATAATGGGAGAAATGAAATGAAAAAAATAGCCATTAACGGTCTGGGGCGTATTGGTCGACTTGTCTTGCGCCAATACCTCATGGGTAATTATCCAGATTTGGAAATTATAGCCGCCAATGACCTGACGCCGGCCGCTGATATTGCCTATTTGATGCGTTATGACTCTGTCCACGGCAAACCACCCTTTACGGTGGAATCAGCCGAAGATTATCTGCGTTTTGATTCAAAGGAAATTAAATTTTTCAGTAAAAAAGACCCGGCAGAGCTTCCCTGGGAATCGCTGGGAGTGGACATTGTACTGGAATGCACCGGTCTTTTCAGAAAACGAGAGGATGCGGCTAAACATTTAGAGGCGGGGGCTGGACGAGTCATTATCAGCGCGCCTTCCAAAAGTGCGGATTTAACTGTAGTTATGGGCGTTAATGAAGATCTGTATGACCCGGAAAAACATCAGATCATTTCCAATGCCTCCTGCACCACCAATTCACTGGCCCCTGCCCTGAAGATATTAAATGATGCCTTTGAAATTGAAAGCGCCTTAATTACCACTATCCATGCCTATACCGCCAGCCAGGCCATGGTGGACGGCCCGGCGAGAAAAAGAAGAAGGGGCCGTGCAGCTGCAGTCTCTTTAATTCCCACCAGTACGGGATCTGCTATAGCCACTGCCCTGGTTCTCCCTGAACTGGAAGGAAAGATGGATGCTATAGCGGTAAGGGCACCCATTCCCGACGGGGCCATCACCGATATCGTAGCCTGTGTCCGCAAAGAGGTCTCGGTGGAGAGTATAAACGCGGAATTCAAAAAAGCGGTCCACGGAAAACTTCAAGGCATCCTGGACTTTACGGAGGACGAGATTGTATCCGCCGATATCATAGGCGATCCGCATTCGGGTATTGTTGACGGATCATTTACCAGAGTCGTGAATGACAAATTAATCAAGGTGCTGGTATGGTATGACAACGAATTTGGGTATTCCGTCCGCATGCTTGATCTGGCGGCATATATGGCTAAAAAGTGAGAAAGAGGATGGATGCCATAGCGGTGAGAGCACCGATCCCGGATGGGGCCTTAACGGATATTGTCGCTTATCTAAAAAAGGACGTTTTTGTGGAGAGAGTGAATTCTGCCTTGAGAAACGCAGCCGGAGGAGCGCTCAAGGGTATCATCTATAATGACGATGAAATCGTATCTGCCGATATTATTGGAAATCCACACTCAGGTATTGTTGATGCCCCATGCACAAGGGTGGTTATGAACCGGGTGGCCAAGGTGCTGGTCTGGTATGACAATGAGTTTGGCTATGCGAGACGGATGCTGGACCTTGCAGCTTATGTATAAACTAATTTTACTACGGCATGGTCAGAGTGAGTGGAACCTACAGAATCGTTTCACGGGGTGGGCGGATGTTGATTTAAGTGAACAAGGCATCCAGGAAGCCGGGAATGCGGGCAAGCTCTTGAAAGAGGGCGGTTATGAGTTTGACCTGGTTTATACATCTCTCCTGAAGCGTGCGATTCGAACGATGTGGGATGTGCTTGATGAACTGGACCAGATGTGGGTGCCCGTTGTGCGGCATTGGCGTTTGAATGAGCGGCACTACGGTGCGTTGCAGGGTCTTAAAAAGACGGCAACGGCGCACGAGTACGGCGCAGAGCAGGTGAAAATATGGCGCCGTTCTTACGCGACCCCACCCCCCGCGCTTATGGAAAGTGACGACAGGTATTCCGGCCGGGATCGACGCTATGCGGACCTTTCTGTAGAGGAGATCCCGCTGGCGGAGAGTCTCAAAGACACTGTAGCCCGTTTCATTCCCTATTGGCTGGACACGATTGCACCGCAAATCAAAAGTGGTAAGCGCGTGCTTATCGTCGCGCACGGCAACAGCCTCCGCGCATTAGTCAAACATCTCGATAGTCTTCCAGAGGAGGAGATTGTGGGACTGAATATACCCACCGGCATCCCCCTGAGCTATGATCTGGACGACAATCTCAAACCCCTTCGCAAGACCTATCTGGGTGATCCCGAAGTAGCGAAGAAGGCCGCCGCGGCCGTCGCCAACCAAGCCGTAGAGGAGGTAACCCATGGATAAACAGCTCCCTCAGGTGCCGGTGCGCTCCACGGTGGGAGCGAGGGATTCCCTGGTCGAAGGGCTCGTGACCGCCTTTGCCCGGGGGCAGGACCCTGCCGACGCATTACGCCTGTACGCCTGGGGATTTAAAGAGAGTAAAGAAGCGTAAATCATGAAAGAGATGAAGAAGAAGGAGGATGATATGTTGGACGTACACGTACCGCTTGATGTTT
>NZ_DDYV01000026.1:0-3561 GCF_002348205.1 Desulfobacter sp. UBA2225
ATCAAGGAATTCAACCGCAAGCCGGTGGCATCGCCAGGGGAATTCGCGGAGGCCCTTGCCAACCGCGATAAGAACGCCCCCATCGGGCTGCTGATCAAACGGCCCGGGGCGGGATATCTGGCGCTGAAGATCGAGCCATAGGGACCTGTATAGAATCCATAAGACCTGGCAGAACATATGAACGTAATTTCAATAAAAAGAATAAAAAATTCCATCTGGAATACAGGCAACCAGCTTGATACTTTGAGGTGTCTTAAGTCAACGGCATTGCTTGAGAAGTTACACTTACTTATTCCAACCATCCGAAATAACAACTCAATTCTAAATCAAAATATTAGCGGGTGAGCACCCTATATTTTCAGTAGCCAAAAAAGTCGAGGATATACTTGGCTGCAGTGAAGACCATCACACCGGCCAGCATCCACTTGATGGCCTTTGCCGGTACAAACTTTTGGCATCGAGCCCCAAGATACATCCCTGCCATTCCTCCTGTCCCGAATAAAATTCCCAACAGCCAGTCCGGTGCCACGGAAAGATGTGGATAGAACGGGGCAATGGCCTGATAAAAGGCAACACCTGCAACTGATGTAACAAAAGTGCCCATCAGTGCGGCTCCTGCGACGATATAGACCGGCAACCCGAAGAAGGTGATAAAAAACGGGGCAATGATTGAGCCGCCGCCTATGCCATAAATTCCGCCAACAATGCCAACAATGAAGCTGAGAAGAAAAATACCCCAGAATGAAACGTCATATGTTTCACTATAAAAAGTGAATCCCAGTCGCTTCAAATTGAAGTGAGTAACCGTTGTTGCTGGCAAAACGTTGGCCCCGCTCCTTTCAATGCCGCCACTTCTGACCATTTCTTGAAAGCGTGATTCGCTACTGTTCTTGGTCCCATTCTTAGAGTTTTTCAGTACATCTGCCACCATTTTTAAACCGATATAGAGAAGAACACAGGCGGCAAAAAGTTTAAAATGCTTGGGGTCCGGCAAATAGAGAACCCGTACCATGGCACCGATAAAGACGCCCGGCAGCGTACCGAAAACGACAATCCAGGTCAGCGGCCACACCATTCGTCCTTCCCGCCAGTAGCGATATACCCCGCTGGGGATGGCAACAACATTGAAGACCTGGTTGGTGGCGCTGACGGACGGGTTGGAATACCCTAAAAAAGACATCTGAAACGGCAAAAGCAGAAAAGCTCCAGAAACACCGCCCATTGAGGTGAAAAAAGAAATCATGAACGCCACCAAAGGTGGTATCCATAGCGCGACTTCAATACCGGCAGTCTGAAAAACCATGGGGAACCCCTCCTTTATTAAAATGCCTATTAATAATCACGATAATAAAAATAATAGTGACAATGAAACTCCAACATGTCAAGACTTTATTGAATGCGGTCGAAAAAATTTCCATTGGATATTTTTTCAGTGCATGAGATAACCACAACGAATTACGCAGTAAATCATAAAAAATTAGAAGGATTGAAAATGGCTGATTTAAATCGAAGTGATAATGGACGAATTGTCTCCATTGCCCAAGGAGACGAGTATCTTGACTATTCCCAACTGAATCAATTGGAGCAATCATTCCGGGATTGGACTGAAAATTCAAAACGCAAAGATGTCCGTTTGTCCAGACTAAGCGTTTTGCTTATTTTTCTTTTGATCAGATATACCGGCGCTAAGTTAAACGACGTTTTATCAATTAATATACATACAGATCTCGATTGGAGCCGCTGTTTGGTGATTTTTCGTTCGGATGGAAATGATGCCACAAAATTAAGGGAAGTTCACATTTCACAATCGCTGGCCGACGAGATCAGGGACAAAATTGACACATTGAAATCCCGCAAAAATTCAGACCGGCCTCTTGATTTAGATCCCGGTTTTGTCCGTCGAAAGTTTTATGAAAGGGCTTTGGAATGTGGTTTCCCAAAGCAGCTTTGCGGTCCAGAAGCGATCCGCAAGGCCCGGGGTGTAGAACTAATGCAAAGCAACATTCCCCTACCTGCTGTTCAGATGATGCTGGGGCACGCCACCCCCAACCTTACCTCCGCATATGTAACCTTCTCAAAGGATGAACTCCAGGCCTTAACCAGAAGGTTTCTGGAAAAGGAATCCGGGCGCAAAACAAGCGCCCGGAATTCCTTTTTCGGTAAAGTCACCCGTATTGTGAAAGGAAGTATAGAGGCACAGATTGCAATGCAAACCCTGGAAGGGGACTACATTCTCTCCGTTATTACCAACGACAGCCTGAAACGGCTTGGATTAAACCCCGGCAGTTTCATTACGGCAGAAGTAAAGGCTCCGTCGGTTATCCTGCATCAAGGAGAGTCTGACCCGAAATGCAGTACGGAAAACAGGTTCAGGGGCGTGGTGACTCGAAAAACTCTGGGTAAGATCCATACCGAATACATTGTCAAAATTTCTGAAACCACTGAAGTCTGCGCCGTCATATCTTCAACAGGCAACCCGTCTTTTCAATTAAAGGTCAACGATCATGCGTGGGTGTTGTTCAGTAGTTCGTCCGTGGTACTCCACGTTGACTGATACCGTTTCCCATGACCAGGCTTAGGGACGTCGAATATAATTGTGTATGATTTGATAAACTTCCAGGGTTCGTTGTAAGCCATGCTCTGTTTTAGATGGTGGATTTGGGTTTTGATAAATACTTGCATTTCCCGCCTCGAAATGACATATCAATCCCATTGATGGGGATGGAGTCCCCCTTATAACCGCCTCATTTAGGCTGATGACTCCTACCGTGTAATAAATTACTGCGGTGGGATAATCACTATGTGAACGAAAAGCCCGCTGCCAAGCGGGTTTTTTTGTGCCTACGTTCCATGGCGGCAGGAAGGTTTTAACGAGAGGAGGGCTTCTTCGATGTTTCATAAAATCTGTTTGCTGGCGCTGGCCGGGGCTTGCGGGACATTGACCCGCTATGGCCTGACAGGGGTGATCCACAGGTGGGTTGGCGGTGTTTTTCCTTGGGGGACGGTTGTGGTTAATGTGCTCGGCTGTCTGCTGTTCGGGCTCGTTTGGACAGCGCGCGGCGAACGTGCCGTTATCAGTCCCGAAGCGCGAGTTGTCATTCTGACCGGCTTTATGGGCGCTTTCACCACATTCTCGACCTTCATCGCCGAAACAAGCCATCTGCTGATCGGAACACAGTTGCTTATGGGGGTTACCAATATCGCCTTGCAACTGGTGACAGGGATTGGTGGGTTTATTCTGGGTCTCGGTCTCGGCCGTATCATTTGATTAAGGAGAACGACATGACACTTCCCAAGGAAACAAAACTGCTTCGAATTTTTATAGGAGAGAGTGATCTTTACAGGCATCGGCTTTTGTATGAGGTCATTGTCGAAGAGGCCCGCAAGCGCGGGCTGGCAGAGGCCACGGTGCTGCGAGGCATTTTGGGGTTCGGTGCCAACAGCCGGATCCACACCTCGAAGATTCTGCGGCTTTCCGAAGATCTTCCCGTGGTTGTTGAAATCGTCGACGCCGATGACAAGATTGAGGGGGCGCAGCCGCCGAGAATCGCGGTGCTGACT
>NZ_DDYV01000022.1:0-13765 GCF_002348205.1 Desulfobacter sp. UBA2225
AAAATTTTAATGCGTTTGCCCTGATCCCCGAGCATTTTAGCCACCAGCTTCATATGTGATTTCTCCATCTGGGCAATGGAGAGAAAGGCGTCCTGTGGCTCACCCTGACCCCGACGGTCTGCCATGGTGCGGTAAAGATCATAGGCCTGTATTTCAATGCTCAACGCCATCTCTATGACATCTGTCCATGTGACTTTTTTATTGGCGTACAAATCGGTCATGACGTCTGAAAGGGGACGGCCATTTTCAAGGATGTCCCCTTTCAGAGATCCATAAAGCTCTTCAAAGGGTACCGGGTTTTCAACGCTTTTTTTCCAGTACGAATAAATAGTTCGGGCATGAGCAATTTCAGCCTTTGACAGTTGTTCAAGCGGGGCTATAAAATTTTCATCCGGGGCAAAGGAGAGAAGGCTTTCATAAAAGCGCTCTGCGGCTTTTTCCAGTTCCATTGCCTGGTAAAGCAGCCGGTCATCGCTTTCTTGGTAGTCAAACACCTGCAGCCGGGGAAATCCTTCCAGGGAATGGCCCTGATAAGAGAGAAATCCGCCGGTGATATTGTAGGTTTTCTGTGCGTCTCTGCCGCTTTCTGCCGCCATGATGCCGGCCACTTCGGATCGGGCACCGCTATGGCAGTAAAAAAACAGGTCCTTGTCCAGAGCAAGTTCCGATAGATGGTTGCCCAGGGTATTTAAGGGGATCAGTTTGGCCCCCGGAACATGTCCGGCCGCATATTCTCGTTCCTGCCGGACGTCAACCACGATAAAATCGGCTTCCTTGTTTGCAGCACGGTATTGTTCAAATGCGTCAAATGAAATTTCTTTAAATTCGTCGTCTATAATCATAATCTACCCACTCCTAAAAAGCGCTGTCGTTTTTCATACTCCCTATAATTTTCATACTCCCTATAAAATAAGTCGATATGGTTTCTTTTTCAATATCAAACGGGCGATAGCCTATGCTGATTCTGGATCTGCCGGGGAAGAGTGCGGCATGCCGGAAATCGAATTGGCTTTAGAAAGATGGATCAGATAGTGCTCCGTGGTCAACTGCTCTTCCAAGGGAGGATCTCCCAGCCAGCGGCGGTGACGCATCCAGGCAGCCACTTCCAGAGCGCCGCGGGCAGAACGCAGGCTGCCGTCAGATCCGATCTCCCGGAACTTGAGACGGCGGCTCTTTACATCCACGCCTCTGCTTGAAAACAAGGTCTGGATACCGTCAATATGAAGTCCGTAGCGATCTGCATATCGGGCAAAATGGGTCCGCTCAAAAAGGGCAAAGGCACTGGCCGTGAAACTGTGGACATAAGGGTAAACCTCAGTGAGGAAATCCAAAGTCCGGGTCAGATCCTGATCCGTTGAGGTCGGCAGTCCGAAAATCATGAGTGCGGTGCTGGCAATGCCTACGGCTGCAGCATCCTCAAGGACCTTCCGGATATCCCGGACATTTGTACCTTTGTTGATAAGATCAAGCAGCCGCTGGGAACCGCTTTCCACACCCCATCCGATCCATCGGCACCCCGCAGCAGCCCACAGCGCCATTCGTTCGCGGGTACAGCCGGCCACAGGTTTGCCTAAAATATGCAGGTTGATGGAGAGGCCTTTTTCAAGAATAACAGTGGCAATATCATCCATATCCTGTGCCGTAATGAATTCATCGGCTGAATAGAAATGGTGGACATGGAATTGCCGGCACGCTTGTTCCATCTCGGAAACAAAGGCCGCCACCACTTTTTTTCGGTATCCGCCAAAGGAAACGTTATGGGTGCAAAAACGGCAGCGCCGCCAGGCGCACCCCCGGGAAAAAAGCACGGGCAGTACCGGCACAGGGTTAAAATAGGCATCCAGGGGCAACCGTGAAAAATCCGGGGCAGGCAGGCCATCCAAGCTAATGGATCTGGCTTTGGGATTGGCACGTATTTCACCGTGGTCCCGGAAAATTAGGCCGGGCACAGATTCCAGGCTTTTTCCGGCACAAAGAGCTGCACAGGCCGCTTCCCCCTCCCCTTCAACGACTCCGTCAATTTCCGGCACACCCCTTAGCAGTTCACGGACATTCAATGCTGACATCATAGCTCCGCCCAAGATAATCCTGCAGGCGGAAACCTGCCTGACTGCCCTGGCCAGGGCAGCCGCAAAAGGCACCTGCTCAGGAAAAAGAACGGAAATACCTAACAACTCGGGATCAAAATCCAGCAACTGGCCTGTCAGAGCGCCCAGAAGATTCAAAAACAGCACCTCTGCTTCCCTTCCTGCCAGAAAAGCTTCAGCCTGACGTTCCATATTCGTCATACTTCTGCGAATCTGGTCCCAGATCTGTTTATGTGCCAGAGTCTGCTCTTCATTAAAAAACTGCCCCTTATTTCCCGAAAGGAATGCTACCAGGTTCATACCTGACGGATGGGCACCGGCCAGCCACATCCAGGTTGCCAGGTTCAAATCGGCAAGGCGGACAGCCGTGCCGGGAACGGCGGCTTCGATATAGGGCGCCAGGGTTGCAATGCCCAGGGGAACATAGGTAGCACTGGCCCTGGGTGGAAAGGCAAGAACAACCCGCATGATGCTTATCTCCTGAAATTGAGTATGTTTATACCCTGAATGCCATACCAGGGCGACATCATTTAGCACCATTTATAAAGAGTTTCAAGCCTAAAACCCAAGGACTTCGCATGTAAAAACAAGGCGGGAGTACAGAGTGTGAATCTCTTGAATTTCCGATTTGGCGGTAACTTTTATGCTGAGACTATGTTTTAATCAGGGGCATGGGTTTGCAAACACCAAAGCCTTGGGCAAAATCAACACCAATCTCATTCAATATGTCAATGATGGGTTGGTTTTCCGCGAATTCAGCAATGGTGATTTTTCCCAGAAGATGTCCAATTCGATTAATTGTTTCAGTCATTGCCCTGTCCACCTCATCCTGTTCAATGTTTTTTACAAAGCTGCCGTCAATCTTCAAATAGTCAACCGGTATGTTTTTCAAATAACTAAAAAAGTTTGCACCGGTGCCAAAGTCATCAATAGCAAATTGGATACCAATTTCCTTACATTCATTTATGAAATCTGTTGCGGCACGCAGATTTCTTACAGCAACCGTTTCAGTTATTTCAAAGCAGATAGATGTCGTATCAATGTTGTATTCGGTAATTTTTGCCTTTATGAAATCGCATAACTCAAGACAGTTGATTGAAGCTCCTGAAAGGTTGATATTCACCATCAGGCCGGAATCTCCATGATCAGCACGTATATTATGAAATTCTGAAAAAACTTTATTGATCACCCACTGATCAATCTGTGGCATTAAATTATACCGCTCCGCAGCCGGAAAGAACCGACCTGGAAGGATAATCTCCCCACTCTCAGATACCATTCGTAAAAGAATTTCCAGATGCTGTCGGGGGCCGGTACGTTCGCTCAATGTCTGGAACGTCTGATAGTAAAGAGAGAAGCGATCTTCCTCCAGTGCGGATTTTATACGTTCCACCCAACTGACTTCATCTCGCCTGGCTGTCAACTCCGCCTTATTGTCCTGAAAAATACAAAGGCGGTGGCGGCCGGATTCTTTTGCCCAATAACAGGCCGAATCAGCTTCACTGATAACATCCTTGGCCTTACGACTCCTGCTGGTGACAGATGTCATACCGATGCTTATCCCAACGGTATTACTCTTGCCATTATAAAAAAAATGGAAATTTTTGACGGCGCTAAGAATACTGTTGGCGATTATCCGGCCGCGTTCTTCATCGCATCCGTCCAGGAGAAGGCCGAATTCATCTCCGCCAAGACGTGCCAGTGAATCACTGGTCCGAACCTGGGCGCTTATGATCCGTGATAATTGTATAAGCAGTTCATCTCCGGCATTATGACCACAGGTGTCATTAACAATTTTAAATCCGTCAAGATCCATAAAACAAAGCAATCCTGATCTTCTCTCAACTTGAGCCCGCTCAATTGCCTTTGCAACCCTTTCCTCAAATTCACGGCGATTAATCAGCCCGGTCAATGAATCGTGGGATGCCCGCCAGGATTGTTGTTTCAGTCGTTTACGAAAAATGGTGACATCGTTCAAACAGAGCACGCCGCCAATCAATTTTCCGCTGTTATCCATTAAGGGAATGGCCTGCTCTTCCACAGCTATTGTTCGATTGTCATGGGAAATAAGAGAACAGCGCCCTTGGCAGGAGGCAGATTTTTTTGTATTAATTGCCTTGTAAAGTGCACTTTCAACCTCTGAATTGGTTTGCTCGTCAATTAGTGTCAGAATTTCAGATATGGCTTTCCTGTTTAATTCGTAAAATGAACGGCCAATGAGTTTCTCTGCAGCAGGATTAAGATAGACAAGGCTTCCTTTTTTATCCGTACGGAGGACGCCGTCATGAATTGACTGGAGTGTAACCTCTGCCTGTTGTTTTTCTTCAGACAATTCAGTGGAAAGTCGACGAAGTTTTTTAACCGGGAGGAACCAGAGTACCAGCAAAACTAAGGACCCCATAAACAACTCAAGAATACTGCTGACCAAAGTGTTGTGAATGACATGGGAAAGGCTCGTACTCACAACAACCTTTCCTACGATCCGATCTATATCATAGAGCGGGTAGCTTCGCTCTATAAAACGGCCCTTTATGGGTTCCCCGGCTGAAGTCAGTTCATTTCCTTGATCATCGAAAATCTGAACAAACTCATTTTCCAATAGAACGGGTTCCCGGGCAAGGATTCCTTGCATCCGGTTTTCCGCAAACATCCATGTTTGCGGAAGTGTTGTGATCATTTCTTTTTGCGCATTGGCTTTGATCCGAGCCTTGAAAGTGAGTTCTTTTGATAAATCACTATATGCAATAAAAGCCGAAACTGCCGGAAGGCTGAAGACCACAACTATGGATATGGTCAAGGATAGATGGAGGAGGACTCTATCAAGCTTATCCGGGATGGAAGGAGTCATCAGTTTCATGTTATCGAGGCGGATAATTGCCGTTTTGTTTTAAAATATCGGACCCTTTTTCAGAAAAAACAAACTCAAGGAATGCATCGACCTGAGCAGAGCGTTCCTTTGGAAGAATAAAGTAAAACCGTTTGATAATCGGATAATCACCTGCAATGCAGGACTGAATGTTAGGCTCCACACCGTCAAGTGTTAATGCGTGGAGATCTCTTTTCTCAGAAAGAAGCAAAGCCAAAGATGTCACCCCGATGCTGCCGGGTGTGTTCTCAATCTTGTCCACCGTTTCTTGATCCGTTGAAGCGAAAAGAAATCCCTGCTGGTTTTCGGCAATCTCTACCGCTTTTTTTAGTTCAGGAGAAAGGGATTTTATCTGTTTGGTATTATCGTCTCCGGCCTGGCGGATAATGGGACGAATGGTGGAGCCGTCCGGCCATTGTTTTAAAACACCTTTATAAATGTCCACGAGTTGTGTTTGTGTGACCGCATCAATTTTAGTCCTGTTTGATACGGCAAAAACCGTTGGTGTACGCGCGTATTCAAGGGCAACAAGTCCTTTTTCCAACTCAGCATCTTTTAAAGGCNNCGAAGGCCGGGCACTGAGGCCGATCTGAATAGCGCCTTTAGGGACTGCTTTTATGGCACCGCTGCTTCCGATACTTGGCAGTACTGTAATTTGAACTTCTGGATTTGCTTCTTGATATGCTTTGGCAATCCACTTCATTGTGCCAAGGGCATTACCGGTTCCACCTATTGTTATGGCAGCTGAGCATGCAGCTATAGTGAAATAAAAAAATGTAAGTGTTAAAACGAATACGGACAAGGAACAGTACTTTTGTTTTAAATGGAGCATCACTTTTTCCTCTTTCTTTTTTTTTTATTATAAACAGAGTTGAAAGTATAGCTCAGGCCCAATTAATTTTCTATGAAAAATGGGAATTTAATATTCTCCCATATAATCGACAAGCATCCCTGTGGTCTGACGTAACCGCTGACTGATAAGCTTGGAAATTTTCCACAGCAGTTGGACCCCTAATTGTGGATCGTCCTGGGTCAGGCGAATCAGATTGTCCTGGGTCATGAAAAAAATTACGGTTTCTTTTACGGCGATGCCCGAGGCAGAGCGTGGCTCACCGTCGATCAAGGCCATTTCGCCAAAAGTCTGGGAACTGGTCAGGGTCGTGACCCGGGTGTTTTCCTTGATAATGTCAATGGCACCCTTGACGATAATTCCCAGGCTTTTGTCCGTATCCCCTTCCTTGAACACGATGGCACCCGGTTTAGCTATCACCGGTTCAATATATAAACATATTTTTTTGGTATGTTCCCAGGAGAATTCTCTAGCCCATTTTGTTTTCTGGAGTACATGGGCATATCTGGCATATTTTTCCTGGGGCGGGCCAGCTGCATTCTGCCGATCATTAGGTTTCATGCTTTTTCCGATCATTTGAGAATTGGATTTGTTGAGTATAAATTCCAGATCGGTTGAACTCAATGAATCCAACAGGCACTATTCCTTAGTGATAAATTCGTCCAGTTTGGTGAAAAGACTTTCAGGCCATTCTTCGGCTGTCAGAAACAGTTCCTTTTCTTCGGGGGTCAGACTTTCTTTAATAGCGGGGGGCAGGCTTTCATACGCCTCTTGTCTGACTGTTTCTGTTTTTTTATCCATTTTGTTCATCTCTTTTTTTATCCTCTGAATACAACAGCTTAAAAATTTAGGTAAAAAGTCTGGAAACCAGCGCGGTTACTGCAGTTTCCACCCGTAAAATCCGGGGACCCATGGTCATGGATTCAAACCCTTTGTCCACAAGGGTCTGGACTTCAAGATCAATAAAGCCGCCTTCCGGTCCGATCACAAGCACTGTATCAGAATTCAGACCCACCGGACAGAAGGAGTGCGCTTTGGGATGGGCAAGAATTCTTTTTTTATTTCTACCCAGTTCCGGCAGTTCCTCTTTAACAAAGGGAGAGAAAAAACGTTTCAGGTGTACCCGGGGTACAAGGGTATCCCGGGCCTGGCAAAGACCTATGGCAAGATGACGCTGGATATCGGCTTGAGACAATACGCCCGAATCCCAGAAACTTTTTTCCACCCGCCGTGAATTAATCAAAAAAATCTCTTTCACGCCGAGGCTTGCAAGGCTTTGAAGGATACGTTTAAGCATCTTGGGGCGGGGTAACGACAGCACTATGGTCAGGGGCAAAGGTGCCGGCGGGTCCTGGTCAAGATTGACTTCCATTTCAACGGACTGCATATTTTCCGACACGATTAGACCGGTGCCCATTTTTGCATTTTTTCTTCCGCATACAAGGGTATCACCCGGTTTTGCCCCGAGCACCCGGATAATATGTCTGCACCGGTCATCCTGGAGCATTACCCGATCAGGGCTTATGAAGTCGCGATCTTCCAGCAGTATAAGGTTCATGTCAGAAAGTAACGATTTCCATGTTTCTGATCAATGCCCGGAACTGTTTCATCCAGTCCGCACCGCCTGTTAGCTGTGCCAGTTCCACGGCCATGTGCAGGGCAGTCACCTGGTTCTGGCGGCCTAAACCCTGAACACAGGAAGGGCAATTGGTCAATATTCTTGGCTTTACCGTACCCAGGCCCTGACGTGCCGTCTTTATGGCATCCTGTTTCCTTAAAAACATGTTGTAACTGATATCCGGCCGCGACAACGCCATGGTTCCGGCTTCGGAACAGCAGTAAGGCACGTCCCGGGCCTCAATTCCGGCCTGGGCCAACTTTGCAACTGCCATACCTTTCAAACTGTCATGGCAGGGGGCATGATAAAGGCAAGCTTGGGGCGTAGCTGCTGTCAGACCATGTTCAAACAGATATCCTGAGATATCAAACAGGCGTGCATCAAACAGGTCTGTTATGCCCTGATCGGACAACGATTCCATGCAGGTGCCGCAGGAAACAATGCAGCCGGAAAACTCAAGGTCATTGAACATATCCCGAATCTGGGTCATGATAATGGTGTTCTCAAGCGACACTTTTTGGGCCTCCTTTTTCCGGGCATTGACCTTCAGCGGGTACCCGCAGCACATGTATGGCGGCGGAAGCACCACCTGGTGGCCCTGGCAAAGCAGCAGAAAAATGGTTGCCTTTGAGATATCGGAAAACATGCGCTCACTGCCGCATCCTGGAAAATAAAACACCGTGGAAACAACTTTTCCGGGAGGATTTATTAAAATGGCCTGGTTTCTGTCCGCAGGGGGCAGGTATGCGCGAAGCGTGGTCAGTCCTGGTCTGGAAACCGGAGCGTGCAGCAACTGCAGCGGTCTTGTCTCCTTTAACGCCGGTATTAAAGAGATGGGTTTTGCAACTTTCACTGCCGCACGCTGGACAGAACTGCCGACAGTCAGCAGTCCTGTACGAATGATCGGATTCAGTGCCTGGTTGCGGGTACCCAGATAGCCAAGGGTTAATTTAGTGGATACGGGCGTATGCTTGAAATCCATTTTTTTAAGGAGTTCACGTTCCTCAATGGAAATAACCCCGGAATCAATATTTACCGGACACTTGTCAAGGCACTTGTGGCAGATGGTGCAGTGATCGGCAATCTGTTCAAGATTTTTGAGTACCTTGAATTTTGTGGACTGGATCCGCTGGGTAATGTAAAGCAACGCCTCGATCAAAGCGCCCAGGGCCAGGTTTTTATTCCTGGGATGAAAAAACATGTTCCTTGCCGGATAAAATACCGGGCACTGGGGTTTGCATTTGCCACAGCGAACGCAATGGGAAATGTTTGCGGCAAGATCGGACAAAGATCCGTGCTTGAGGATCTTGGCCTCAAGTTTCATAAGATTAAACGACGGGGTGAACACTTTATTCAAAATATCAGGCTCGGACAATTTTCCCGGGTTCATCAGCCCGTTGGGGTCCACTTGTTTTCGATATGCGTCAAATTTCTTCACCTGATTCTCATCCAGGTATTTGAATTTGGTGATGCCGATACCGTGCTCGCCGGAGACCACACCGTCAAGGGCCACAGCTTTTGCCATGACCTTATCCGCGGTCATATGGGCCCGCGCAAGCATCTCCTTATCATTCGAAAACACCGGGATATTGACATGTACGTTTCCGTCCCCTGCATGCATGTGTGTGGCAATGACAACGAGACGGCTCAAGGTGTCATTGTAAATACGTTCCACATTAGAGAGAACAAGGCTGTATCCATGCAGGTGATCCTGGATCTGGCCGTGGAAATTTTTGGTGTGAATAAAGGCTTCCAAGGCGTCCCGGGACGCAATGTCGAGCTTTTTACGGATACCGTAGGCAATATCCTTGATCCGGCCCACCTTTTTTCCTAACCACTGGGGATCGGAAAGGGGAATGGCCGTCTCAAGATATGTCAGGATATTTTGAATAATCCGGCCCTGGGTGTATTTTTTCTCTTCAACATTGGTTTGGTCAACAAACCTTACAAAATCGGCCAGACTGTCAATGGGCAGAACAATATCTTCGTTGAGCTTGAAGGCATTGGTATGAGCGGCAATGGCACCAAGCCGTTTGCGATCTTCCCAGTAACGGGCCGCTTCGGCCCGGTCCTGGGCAATGGAGAGCCCGGTCTTGTCATAGGCTTCCAGGATTGTCTCTATACCACGCATACCCTGATCAAGGAGGGCTTGATCATTGGAAACCATATCAATGAGCAATACGGCTTTCAGTCGGTCTCCCACGGACCGCTTGGTCTTGTATTTGATGGCTTTGATATATTCTTCGTCAAAATGTTCCAGGGCCATCAGCGCAGGATCACTGTTGTCAAACCGGGTACAGATTTCCGTAATCACCTTGCCTGCCTCGGTCATGTCATTGCCGAAAAATTCAATGCAGCAGGCTCCCTTGTGTGCAAACTCAGGGTAGAGGATAAATTCGGCCCAGGTGATGATGCCGTCACACCCCTCTTTCTGCAACCCGGGCAGCCCGCCTAAAACCTTATTGGTGACATCCTTGCCCAGTCCCTTTTTGCGGACATCCGCCCCGGTCAGCTCAATGGTTTTAAGGATTTGCCCCTTTTCATCTTTGACCACAAAATTAAGCGTATCCTCGTACCGGATTTTGCGTAAGGGGTGGTCCTGGCGCGCCACGGTAAGCAGGTGACCGTTAGGCATGGTGATTCTGAAAGACAAGACATTGTCAATGGCCGTGCCGTAGAGCACGGCTGTCTTGCCGCCGGCGTTTTCCGCCAGATTGCCGCCAATGGTACAGGCCCAGGCAGAGGTAGGATCTGTGGCAAAAATATAACCCTGGGCAGCTGCCGCATCCTTGGCATCCTGGGTAATGACGCCGGCGTCCATGGGCATCACGGCATAATCCCTGCCGTCTTTTGTTTTGCGGTATTCAATGGGAAAAATTGTGTTCAGTTTCTCCGTATTGATCATAACGCAGTCCGGTGCCAGGGGTGTGGCCCCGCCGGTCAGCCCGGTGCCCCCGCCCCTGGGAATGATATGAAATCCTAATTTTTTTAATTTTCCGACCAGTTTGGGGATCTGGCCTTCCCGGTCCGGCCGCAGTACGGCTGCAGGCGCGTATCTTCGCCAGTCCGTGGCGTCCGTGACATGGGATGTAATGTTAAAGGGGTCAAAGCAGATATTGGCCTTGCCGATCACAGGGGAAAGTCGCCGTGAAATCCTTGCCTGTTCCTTTGCCACGGAATTTATTTGTGTTTTAAGCTGCCGGAGTGCGGACCTGCAGGCGTCAAGCACGATGCGGACCTCGTCGTGTTCGGCATGTCCGGCAATATTGAAAAGGTCATTTTCGAATTCGACAAACAGCCGCCGTCTCAGCATGGGATGTTCCACCAGTTCCTGGAACAAAAAAGCATTTCTGCGAATGATGAAAAGGTCCCCCATGAAACGGTGGAGAAGGCGGGAGGAGCGTCCTGTGCCTTTAAGCGTTTCCAGAAGGTGAATGGTGCTTAGGATTTCATTGCCGAATAAATGTACAATGATCTGATCGTCACCGGCCGAGGTATAGTTAAACGGTATTTTTCTAAAAGGATCTCGCATAATACTTCAAAGATGGTCATCTTTACCACCAAGTCAAAAATTAAATATCTTGCAGACGGGCCTGGACGTCAATTCTATTCATTGTGTTCCCGGGTTTTGTGGAACTCGATGTCCGGCCAGTCCTCCTTGATAAACCCAAGCTGATATTCACTGGTGGTCATAAAGGTCAAACGCCCTTCGGCATCCCGGGTCAGGCTGGATTCGTTTTTTCGTATAAAGTCCTTAAAATAAGATTCGTTTTCGCATTCCACCCATCGGGCCACGGACAGGTCAATGGGCTCGTATCCTGCATTGACATTATACTCAGCCTTCAGCCGTGCCATGGTTACGTCAAACTGGAGCACACCCACGGCACCGATGATGTGCATGTTGCCATGCAAAGGGCGGAAGACCTGAATGGTACCCTCTTCGGCCAGTTGAGTCAGCCCCTTTGTCAGAGACTTGGCTTTCAAAGGATCTTTAAGCAGCACGCGCCTGAAATGTTCCGGGGCAAAACTTGGAATGCCCAAAAATTTCAAGGGTTCTTTGGTGGTAAAGGTATCCCCTATCTTGATGGTGCCGTGGTTATGAATGCCGATAATATCCCCCGGATATGCCTCTTCCACATTGGAACGCTCCTGGGCCATGAAGATGGTGGCATTGGCAATTTTGATATCTTTTCCAATGCGGTGGTGCCGCACCTTCATGCCTTTGGTGAATTTTCCCGAACAGATCCTGAAAAATGCGATTCGGTCCCTGTGCTCGGGATCCATATTGGCCTGAATTTTAAAGGTGAACCCTGAAAAAGCAGCTTCTGCCGGGTCCACATCCCGGGTCGCTGTAGGCCGCATTCCGGGGCATGGTGCAATCCGGACAAATGCGTCCAGCATCTCACGGACCCCGAAGTTATTGATGGCGGACCCGAAAAACACCGGGGTCTGGGTACCGTTGAGATAGAGATCAATATCAAAGGGCTCTGCAGCCACGGAAAGTAGTGCCACATCCTCGCGCAATTGATGGGCCAGGCTCTCCCCGATCATTTCATCCAGCATGGGGTCATCAAGGTCCTTAATCAATACCCCGTCGTCATTTTTAGGGGTGTATCCCGGTGTAAAAATTCCCAACTGCTGTTCTTCCAGATTATACACCCCTTTAAACCGCTTACCCATGCCGATGGGCCAGGTCAAAGGTACGCACTCGATTTGCAGCTTATCCTCAATGTCCTGAAAAAGATCAAGGGGCTCAAGCCCCTCACGGTCCAGTTTGTTGATAAAAGTGATAATCGGCGTGTTGCGCATCCGGCATACTTCCATCAGCTTCTGGGTCTGAGGTTCCACCCCTTTGGCAGCGTCAATGATCATCACGGCACAGTCAACCGCAGTGAGTACCCGGTAGGTATCCTCACTGAAATCCTTATGTCCCGGGGTGTCCAGAAGATTGATTTCGTAATCTTTATAATTAAACTTCATTACGGAAGACGAGACGGAAATACCTCTTTCCTGCTCAATGGATAAAAAATCGGAGGTGGCGGCCCGGGCCGCTTTTCTGGATTTTACGGCACCGGCCTGCTGGATGGCACCGCCGAACAACAGCAGTTTTTCCGTCAACGTTGTTTTGCCGGCATCCGGATGGCTGATAATACCGAATGTTCTGCGTTTTTTGATCTCCGGTAATAATGTCTTGTCTATTTTATTATCTATGGGGTTTGTCATGGATATGTCTTTAACCTGCCCGATTCATGCACACGGCATTGAAATAGTAAAAATTAAGGGTGGAAATGTAACAGCATTTGGGCATAGAATCAAGCCTTTAAACGATTTGTAGCACAATAATATTTTAGCATCACAGAAAAATAACGCGGGTAACGTGCAGATTGCATATCAGGATATACAATTTTGACATGCTGACCTGTATTATCGGTGTCTGCAGTATATGAAATCTTTCCGTTCCCTCCACCTGTGGCCAAAGATAATCCGCTTTCAGACTGCGGTTCTGCCGATCCGTTTGAAGCGTTTATGATTGGATGTTTGTTGTAATTCCCATAAGCCCGGTATTGCCCGCCACACTATCTGCAGTGTTGCCGGTACTGTTTATTGCATACAGTCTCCTTTTTATGAACCATGTACCCGAAATATTATTTAGGAGTTGCAAAAAATAGGTTTTTAGCCAATTTTTTATCTTGCCAAAACCATATAGATCTGTTAGAAACTTCTCCTGTTGCGCCCGTAGCTCAGCTGGATANNCGTTCGAATCGTCTCGGGCGCGCCACACCAAGAAGCAAGAGCCACAAGGCTTTCAAGAGGCATTCTCGATCATCCGAGGGTGCCTTTTTCGTTTTAAAATTGAGCGATTGTGCCCGGATTTGTGCCCGTCTGATTATCCAGGCATTTTTCCTGTTTTTGTTCTTGCTGCCTCAATTCCAAGAGTCCGGTTGAGCGACGAAGATGTACTTTGGGGATATAAAGGTCAGTCTAAAGTCGAGAATGGCTTGCGATTTATCAAAGACCCTTTATTTTTTGCATCTTCGCTGTTTGTTAAAAAAACATCTCGTGTCGAAGGGCAAAAAATATCATCTAGTTGCCCTGACTTTGAAGGCGGTATCCCAGGCAGCTTATTTCTCCCTTTCTGATGTTCGTTGGAGCGGATCATGGAACCCGCCCCGGTTATATTGTTCAGGGAGTTTCCATTTAGTAGATGTCGTGGTCCATACCTTTTCCGGCAGACGGGACTCCCCCTTTCTTCTTTTTAGGTTTTTCACAGATCATGGCCTCTGTGGTCAGCATCAGGCCTGCGACTGAGGCGGCGTTTTGAAGGGCGAAGCGCACCACCTTGG
>NZ_DDYV01000289.1:0-17092 GCF_002348205.1 Desulfobacter sp. UBA2225
ATGACGATGTGATGAACCAGCAGCGTGAGATCATTTACCGCCAGCGCCGCCAGGCACTGGCATCCAAAGATCTCAAACAAGTGGCCCACGATATGATGGAAGATGTATCCTATGACCTTGTGGAAGGATTTGTTGTAGATAAAACAGCACTTAAGGAGTGGGATCTGGAAGGACTTTCTTCAGCGATCAAAGGGCAGTTCAATATGGATTTATCCTTGGATGAACCTGTGCAGGAAAATTTTTCGGTCGATCAGCTGGGACAATTTATATTTGATGCGGCCCTGGATCAATACCGGAAAAGAGAAGAGATGTACGGCCCTGAAATCATACGCCACGTTGAACGGTTTATTATCCTTCAGACCGTGGACACCCGATGGAAGGAGCATCTTTTGAACATGGACCACCTAAAGGAAGGCATCGGTCTTCGGGGATATGCCCAGCAGGATCCTTTACGTATCTATAAAAAAGAAGGGTTTGATATGTTCCAGGACCTGATGAATCGGATCAAAAAGGAAGTGGTGGATATCCTGTTTAAAATCCAGATCGCCTCTCCCACCGAGGTTGAGAAGATGAAACAGGAAGAACAGCAGGATCTGAGCTTTTCTTCCCATTCTGACGAATCCGCTCCCAAACAGCCGGCGAGGCGCTCATCTGAAAAGGTACAAAGAAACACCCCCTGCCCCTGTGGTTCCGGCAAAAAATATAAGAAATGCTGCGGGCAATAATAATGATCAATTGAACCTAAGGTTAAGGTATGACATCCACTGATTCTAAAACCCGACCCAAAATATCCCATGACATAAGTGAGGATCATCCGCCCATGTATAAGGTGCTTTTGCACAATGACGATTATACAACCATGGATTTTGTGGTGGATATTCTGGCCCGGGTATTCGGAAAATCTCTTGAAAAAGCCACACAAATAATGCTTAATATACATAATAAGGGAAAGGCCGTGTGCGGTATTTATCCCCGGGAAATAGCGGAAACAAAAGTTCAGACTGTGCATAATCTGGCAAGCAGCAAAGGGTTTCCCTTAAAAAGTACAATGGAAAAGGAGTAAATATATGATCAGCAAAGAACTATCCACAGCCCTCGGATTTGCCGTTCGGGAAGCTAAAAAAAGAAGACATGAATATGTCTGCGTCGAACATGTTCTTTACGCCATTGTCAATCATGAAGCAGGCCTTGAAACTATTGAAAAATGTGGTGGCAGCCCCGAGCACATCAAAGAGGATCTTGAAAAATTCTTTGATGAAAAACTGACCAAAATAGAGACCAGCGAAGAATATGTGCTCCAGCAGACCATCGGCTTCCAGCGGATGATTCAGCGTGCCATCAATCATGCCAGATCCGCTGAAAAATCAGAGGTAAATCTCGGAGATATCCTGGCATCCATTTTTCAGGAAAAGGATTCCCATGCCGCTTTTTATCTGGAATCTGAAGGGATTACCCGGCTGGATGTACTCAGGCTCATCTCCCACGATGGAGATAAAGAAAAAAAAGAGACACCTGATGGAGACAAGCCCCAGCAGCTTTTCCACCAGGCCGACCCAAAAACCAGGCGTCAGAAGAAAAAAGATCCGCTGGCTTTATTCACTTCCGATCTGATCAAACGGGCCCAGGACAATAAGATTGATCCCCTTATCGGCAGAGCGCTTGAAACCGAACGGGTCATGCAGGTACTTTGCCGGCGGCGGAAAAACAACCCCATCCTCGTGGGGGATCCCGGCGTTGGAAAAACAGCCATTGCAGAAGGCCTGGCATTGAAAATAAACGATAAGACCGTGCCGGATCTGCTTAAAAACTGTGAACTGTACTCCCTGGATATGGGCGCGCTTTTAGCCGGCACCAAATACAGGGGCGATTTTGAACAACGCCTCAAGGATGTCATCACCGCATTGGAAGAAAAAGAAAATGCGCTTCTGGTGATTGATGAAATCCATACGGTTGTGGGTGCCGGGGCGACTACATCAGGCTCCATGGATGCTTCCAACATCCTCAAACCGGCGTTATCCTCAGGCGACATCAAGTGTATCGGCACCACCACCTATGAAGAATACAAAAACCATTTTGAAAAAGACCGGGCCTTTTCCCGACGGTTTGAAAAAATCGAAGTGGCCGAGCCCAGCGTTGAGGATACGGTTGAAATTCTTAAGGGACTGCGAACCTGCTACGAGGAACACCATGGCTTAAAATACCCGGATAAAAGCATTGAAGCTGCGGCCTACCTGTCAGATAAATACATCAATGACCGATTCTTACCCGACAAGGCAATTGACGTTATTGACGAGGCTGGAGCCTTTTTAAAACTTACGGCAGACGGCCGGCGTAAAACCGTCAGCCCCAAGGATATTGAAAAAATCGTGGCTAAAATAGCCAAGGTGCCGGTATCCAGTATGACTGCGGCAGACAAGTCTTCCCTGGAATCTTTGCCCGGCAAACTGCTCAGCGTTATTTTTGGCCAGGACGATGCCATTGAAACCCTGACCACGGCGATTAAAAGATCCCGGGCCGGACTTGCAGCGCCGGACCATCCCATTGGTTCCTTTCTTTTCATGGGCCCCACAGGGGTCGGCAAAACCGAGGTGGCCAGACAGCTGGCCGCCAACATGGGCATTAAATTTTTACGCTTTGACATGAGCGAATACATGGAAAAGCATGCCGTATCCAGGCTCATTGGTGCGCCTCCGGGATATGTGGGATTTGAACAGGGGGGCATTTTAACCGACAATATCCGCAAGCATCCCCATTGTGTGCTTCTTCTGGATGAAATTGAAAAGGCCCATATGGACCTTTACAACATTCTTCTCCAGGTCATGGATTATGCCACACTTACTGACAATAATGGTAAATCCGCTGATTTCAGAAATGTGATCATTATCATGACCTCCAATGCCGGGGCCAGGGAAATGAGCATCAACAGCATCGGGTTTGGATCACAAAACGCCAATTCCGATTCCCAGGGCATGAAAGCGGTGAAAAACACCTTCAGTCCGGAATTCCGAAACCGCCTTGACGGTATTGTTCAGTTTAACCATTTGTCTGAGAAGGTGATGGAGCTGATTGTGGACAAGAACATGAAGGAGCTTAAAGAGATGCTCACTGGCCAGGGAATTTCTTTAAGCTATTCAGCCGACGCCCGGGCCCATCTGGCTAAGAAAGGTTATGATCCCAAATTCGGTGCCCGGCCTTTGGCCCGCCTTATCCAAACCGAAATCAAAGACAAGCTCACCGATGAAATTCTTTTCGGCAAGCTTGAAAAAGGAGGCAAAATCTCCGTAGGCCTAAAGAACGGAGAACTGACATTTAATATCAAATCGGTCTGATGCCCCTATTCAGGTTATCTGAAAAAATTGAATTCCCGCCGGCCTGGCTGGCGCGGTCCGATGGTTTGTTGTGTATTGGGGGGGACCTTTGCGCAAAGCGTTTGATCCTGGCATATAGAAACGGTATTTTCCCATGGTTTTCCAATAGTGAACCCGTTCTCTGGTGGTCCCCTGATCCCCGGACGGTGCTTTTTCCTTCCAGAATCAGGATGTCAAAAAGCTTGAAAAAAACCATTCGAAAGGCGTGTTTTTCCATTAGGATCAACACCGCGTTCGAACAAACTATTGTTGCCTGTTCACAACCCAGGCAAGACAAACCCGAAGGCACCTGGCTGGTCGATGAGATGATTGATGCCTATATCACGTTGCACAAAATGGGGCTCGCCCACTCCGTGGAAGCCTGGCAGGGCGACCAGCTGGCCGGAGGCCTGTACGGGGTCAGCCTGGGGAAAACGTTTTTCGGAGAATCCATGTTTTCCCTTGTATCCAATGCCTCCAAGGTTGCACTTGTGGCCCTGGCCCAGGAACTTGACAAACAGGGGTTTGGGATGATTGACTGCCAGGTCACCTCCGGCCATCTGCTTCGCATGGGGGCCCAGGAGATAAGCAGAGATCTGTTTCTTGACATGTTAAACCTCGGTGTTGATCAAAAAGTACCGGACGGCCTGTGGGGGTCCGGACGACATCTTTTCCCCCAAATCAAAACAATTTCACACCCAAGTCATATGCCTCATGCCGTATGAGCAATGGATTGTTCTGCCTTGACAACTGCGGGTTCATAGCCATTATTCGTTAAGATATGAATTAAGTTAGGAGTATTCTATGCTGTTCAGACTGTTTTTATGTTTTACCCTGATCCCGGTGGCTGAATTATACATCCTTATCCATCTTGGGGGTATTATAGGCGGGTTAAACACCGTAATACTGGTCATTGTAACCGGCTTCATCGGCGCCTATCTTGCCCGGATGGAAGGATTGAACACCATGATAAAGGTGCGTCAAAATTTAAACCAGGGACGTATGCCGGCCGAAGAACTGTTAGATGCCTTTATCATCCTCATTGCCGGATTATTGCTCATTACGCCCGGGCTTTTAACGGACACGGCAGGTCTTTTGCTGTTATGGCCCCCCACTCGAAACACCTTTAAACGTTATTTACGAAAAAAAATTGACGAAATGACAGCCAACGGAAGCATTAACATCACCCGATTTCATTGAACAGCACAGACAATCTGCATTTAATGAAAATAAAAGAACGCATTCTTGAAATGGTTCAAAAAAGGGAAAGCGATTTACCCACACTCCCGGCTGTTGTAGATAACCTGATCCGGGCCGCTTCTGACGAAAAAACCACCACTGAAGCCTTAGCTAAAATCATTTCATATGACCTGGGCATGACAAATAAGCTGCTCAAGCTTGCAAATTCGATTTATTATGCACAAAAAAATAAAGTCGATACCGTTAAACGGGCCATTTCCGTTATCGGGTTTGATGAAATCATCGCTATTGCCCTAGGCATGGGAATCTTATCCAGCGTATCGGAAATTTCAGGCCTAAGCCTTGACATGAAAGCATTGTGGATGCACGGCATCGGCGTGGCCACGGCCTCAAAGCAGATAGCAAAGCAGACCCATCCGGGCATTGCCGGAAAAATCTTTATCCCGGCCCTGCTCCATGATATGGGCAAGGTCATTTTTTCGATCTATTTTAAAAAAGAATATAATGAAGTCCGGCAGTACGCACTCGAAAACAGGCGTCCCCTTTATTTGAGCGAAAACAGTCTGTTCAAGCTGGACCATGCAGCATTATCCGCCCTTTTGATGACACGGTGGAATTTTCCTGCATCCATTATTCTGCCCTGCAGGTTTCATCATGCCCCGGAATCGGCGCCGGTTAAATACCGGCATCATGCCATGATCATCAATCTTGCAGATTATCTTACACAAAAAGCCCAACTGGGACATTCCGGCAATCCGGTTCCTGTTACCATCAAAAATGCGCCCCAAAAAATCGGCATTAATGAATCTGCAATGATGAAGATCATCGAGCTGCTAAAGGCCCAAGAACCGCAGATCAAGGAATTTTTCAAAATCACCACAGCCGTTAACTGATCTGTTTTTAAATATCTTTAATCAACCGCTCCCCCGTACATGCCCGAGCTGCTTTGTCAAACCTCTCCAGGCTCTCCTCTAAGGACTGTGCCAACAGAGTACTTGCCGTATACGCCTTTGGATCCCCCTGATGCTCTACGGCACAAAGCACATCCATGATACTCATACACTCAATATCCATGGCCGGGGTGTATCCGGCTGTATTGCCTTCAAGATTAACTGAATACAGGACGCCTGCATCTATTAGAACCCCCAGAAGATAATGTACAATGGTTAAGGGCAGGTTCAGTTCACTTGCAATGCGGGTATCCGTAGCAGGGGGCTTTTTTTCTGCAAAGCGCAGCACACATCCTTTGACAATCTCAAGCATGACAAGTTTTCTGGCCCGAATGCTCATGGCATTCAAACTCAGGTCCGGGGTTCTTGCATTTTCGATATTTTCCCACTCAAAAGCGATTTCTGCCCCGTAAAGCAGTACTCCCCAGGAAATCTGCAGCCAGATCAAAAACATGGGCAACGCGGCAAAACTGCCATAGATGGCATTGTAGGCCGTAACAAAAACCTGAAACTTTAAAAAGGCGGTTTGGATAATTTGAAACAGGGTGCCGGCAAATACAGCGCCTGCTGCTGCAGCTCTGAAATTTACCTTTTTATGGGGCATAATCACATAAAAAAACATGAACAGCGAACAGGTGACCACATAGGGCACAACACTGAGAAAAAAGGAAATAATGCCTTTAATATCAATGGGAATGCCAAGATAGGCCCAGAAAGACTCCAGGTGGGGAATCATAAACAAGTTTACGGATCCGGAGAAAATACCCAAAAGCCATGCTGCCAGGGCAATGCTCAGATAATCAGTGAGTTTTCTGATCAAAGGCCTGCCGTCCCTGACCCACCAGATACGGTTGAATGTACCTTCGATATGAAACATCAGTTTAATCAGGGAGTATAAAAGAAGTAGAACGCCAAGCAGGGCCATGAGCCCGCCCTGGGTTTTCTCCAGCAAATTGTTGGTGAAAACCAGGATACTTTGGATAATCTCCTCACGTCCTTGAAACAAAGAGATCACCTCTGCCTCAAGGAACTGTTGAAACCCGAAGCCTTTGGCAACACCAAAGGCCATGGCCATGACCGGCACAATGCTGAAAAGGGTGTACAGACTCAAAGCAGATGCCCGCAACGCACAACTGTCCCGTTGATACCCCTTGGCCGCCTTATAAAGCACCCGAAGTGCCTTGGCTCGAAATTGAGGGAACGAAAATGAAAAAGATGCCATCGGCTTCATTTCCTCTTCAACCATGCCTCCAAGTGTTTTAAACCCTCCCGGGTGGAAATCTTTGGCACATAACCCAGGTCATTTTTTGCCCGGCTGATATCAAACCAGTGGGAGGTAGCAAGCTCCTTGGCAGCAAACCGGGTCATGGGCGGGTCCCTTTTAATACCAAGGGTTCGGTAAATAAATTCAAAGAGCCAACCCGCAGCATAGGCGGTATTCCCGGACACATGCCCTTTGATGGGCGGCAAACCTGCGGCGGCCAGAAAAGCATTGGCAAGGGTCCATTTGGATATAGGCGCATCCTGGCTGATAAAATATATGTTTCCTGACAGATCAGGGTTTTGGGACAACTTTTCAGCGGCCAGGATGTGAGCATCGGCCGCATTATCCACATAAATGGTGTCCACAAGATCATTATCCGGACCAATAATCTTCAGCCGTGATGCCCGGCTGATAATACCCGGCAGCAGGTGATTATCTTCCGGCCCCCAAATCAAATGGGGCCGAAGAATGATTACAGAAAGCCCCTTACCCGCTGCTTTAATCACCTCTTTTTCCGCCAGCGCCTTGGTTTCAGGATAGGGTGCCAGATATTTGTCCGGATAGGGGACAAACTCATTGGTCCCGTGCATATCCTTGTCATCAAATACCACTGAAGGCGAACTGGTGTGAATCAGCTGCCCAACCTTATTTTTCATGCAGGCGTCAATGACATGCACGGTTCCGGTTACATTAATACGAAAATACTCATCATAATCACCCCAGATGCCGGGTTTTGCCGCAGTATGAAACACCGTATCCATGCCTTTTAAGGCATTGGCCACAGCACCGGCATCTGTCAGATCCCCCTGAATCTGGGAAACGCCCAGTTTATCGAGCTCCGAATACCGGGACCGGGAAAACGAAAAAACAGTCTCTCCTTTATCCACTAATTTTCTGACCAATGCTTTACCCAGAAAACCGCCGCCACCAGTGACCAGTGTATTTCCCAAAGTCATTTGACCGTCTCCATCTGTATATCCGAATTTTATGAATAGTTGCTAAATATTTGCTTGACAAGGCGCATATTTTTTTATAAAAGTAGTTCGCCTTTCAACTGTAAGCGGGAATAACTCAGTGGTAGANNGTTCAAATCCCGTTTCCCGCTCCACCCTTAAAAAAATCAAACTTTACGCACGCCTAAATCATTTTTCAGGACAAATTTACAGACTGCGGGTGTCGCTGTCAGGTCAAACAGGCTATACCCACAAGCTTGGCAATATCTTTTTTAGAAATATAGCTCATTATATTCTCCTCAATCGCCCATTAAATACAAATTTCACTTACCACACACATAAAAAAAAGGCCATGGGATCCACTGAAGGTATGCATCAGGAAACATGTATGCTACAACCGGTCCATTATTAATACAGACTTGGAAAAGAATGATGAACAAAAACAAAGAACAGGTTTTATGCATTGACCGTAAAACACTTCCCGCATCCTGGGTAACCCAAAGGACCGTCCTTCCAATGGATTTTGCCACATTTGCCGACACATGCACCAAAGCTAAATTTTCCTTTGTCCGCCGAGGCATTGCCGAGGAGGACAAGCTAAAAAAACAGATCATCCCGTATATTCTTTTGCAGACAGCCGATGGCGGCATGACCGCGGCCTACAGCAGACAGGGCAGTGAAAAACGGCTCCATGACCTTTGGTCCATCGGGATCGGCGGCCATATCAATTCAGAAGACACCGCCATGGGGGCAGACGGTTTTGAAAGCATTTTAAAAAACGGTATGCAAAGGGAACTGGATGAGGAACTGACCCGGCGGGTTTCCGGCGATTCCATTGAATTCATAGGTATTATCAGTGAAGATATCACACCGGTAGGCAGCGTTCACATGGGGGCGGTATTCCTGATCAGAACACAAAACCCAGAAGGCTATCTGCCTGGAGATGAATTACACAGCTTTACCTGGCATACAACACAAAAGCTTTCCCAACTGAACCTGGAGCTGTGGTCCGAGCTGGCGCTGGAACTTGTCAATTCATTGAATCCAGCACTTTAAGTGCAACAGAACCATTTTTTTTCAGCACCTTTGATCCCCTTGTTATTTTACACAGGCTGATGCCGTATTTTTCAGCAATTTTCCGCTGGGTCATACCCGCATGCAGATCTTTCAATAGCTTCCAGCGCAAAGAAAGATCCGAAAGCTCCGCCTGTGTAAATATTTCTTCAAAAAAAGAGTTCAATTCATCCTTGTCTTTGATGGATAAAATGACTTCCAGTAATTCCTGATCTATACGCATAAATTTTTTTTGCACCTGTTGCATCATTTTTTTTCACAAAACAAATGAACCCTGTAAGTATGGACAGTCAGGCTGCCTTTGGTCCATTCATCGGCATCAAGCCCGGCTTTGGTGCATAGCTGGGATAAAAAGGAAGCCGTGTCAGGCAATTGTTCCCAGACCTGGGGAAGAAAAGTCGCCTGGCTGCTTCCTTTTTTAATGATAACGCCATCCTTGAACGGCACAAGTCTTTGGATTAACTCTTTTGCCTTACTGTATTCAAATTTTTCAGGCGGAGACAAAAGACTGATCTCCAGATCCACCTGATCAAACTCATCTCTGGCAAGGGGTGAAAAACGCGAATCTTTGAAGGCAGCCAGCCTTGCGGTTTCCGCAACCCCTGTTTTCAGGGGCTCAACCGCTTCTATTACACCAATACATCCTCTTAAAGCTCCGTTTTTATGCAGGGTCACAAACAGACCCTGTTTTATCTCCAGAAAGGATTGATTTAAATCAATTTGACTTTTATCCACAGAAAGGCCAAGTTTTTCGGCAATGCTGATGCGTGCCATCTTCAGCAGCATCTGCCCTTGTTGTTCACTTATCATTTTTTGATTTGTCTTTGAAATACAGATCCACCAGGGATTCGGCCAGTCCCAGGTATGTCTGGGGAGAAAGCGCCCTCATGCGTTCTTTAACTTCGGGCGGCACCTTTTCAAGTCCATCCACAAACCGGACCAAATCCGCTTTCTGAATTTTCCTGCCCCGGGTCAACTCTTTGAGCCGTTCATATGGATTATCCTCGCCATATACCCGCATAACGGTTTGAAATGGTTCAGCCAGAAGTTCGGGGTTGTCATTAAGATCCTTGTCAAGCACCTCCTGATTTAAATCCACTTTTGACAGGCCCTTTATGGCATTTTTTATCCCAATGGTAAAATAGCCGAACACTGTGCCAAGGCTGCGTAGCACGGTACTGTCGCTCAAATCCCTTTGGAACCTGGATTTCTGTAGTTTAACCGCCAGATGCTCCATCATGGAAATCGCAAGACCCATATTGCCTTCACTGTTCTCAAAATCAATGGGATTGACTTTATGGGGCATTGTGGATGATCCGGTTTCCCCCTCCTTCAGCCGCTGTTTAAAATATCCGAAACTGATATACCCCCACATGTCACGGTCAAAATCAATCATCACCGCCGCAATCCGGACCATGGCATGAAGCACCCTGGACAAGGCCGTATTTGGATTTATCTGGGTCGTGAATAAAATGGGCTCAAGAGCTAAATAATCCCGAATAAACCGTTCAGACGCGGCTATCCAGTCAATTTCGGGAAACGCAAACAGATGGGCGTTATAATTGCCCGTGGCTCCGTTTATTTTTGCCTGGATTACAGTGCTTTCCAGCACCTCTATTTCCTGGTTCAAGCGCCAGGCAAAATTGATAAACTCTTTTCCCGGGGTTGTGGGGGTAGCAGGTTGCCCGTGGGTGCGCGACATCATTGGAATGCTTTTATAAACCAGGGCTTTTTTCTCAATCTCTGCCACCAAGGTTTTAAGCAGGTCCACCACCAGCTCCTTGCCTTTTTTAAGCATCAATCCGTATGCCGTATTATTGATATCTTCGGAAGTGCATGCAAAATGTACCCACTCCCGTATTGGGGAGAGCCCTGCCGCATCCAGTTTTTCCTTAATAAAATATTCCACGGCCTTGACATCGTGGTTGGTACAGGACTCTATCTCCTTGACCCTGAGCGCATAATCCTCATTAAAATCATTTATCAAAACATCCAGCCCTGATAAATCCAAGGATTGGTCACCGAGTACAACCTCGTGGACCTTTAAATCCGTTATCAAAAAGTTCAGCCATTTAAGTTCAACGTGAATCCTATGATGAATCAGCCCGGATTCACTAAAAATATTTGAAAGAACACCGGTAAGACGGGCATAACGTCCGTCTATGGGCGTGATGGATAACACCTGTTTCATTTCCTCTCCATGATGAATAAATAATTATCTTGATTTTGCAATAAAATACAATAACAAATCATCCTTATCTTGACAATCCTGAAGAATTTAAAGTATTTTATCAACCTGTTTTTATTAATCTTTCAAGAAGCAACCTTTATGTGGAGCAGGAGTAAATAGTTATTATGGCACTGACCAAAACTATTATTGCAGAAAAGATACAAAACGAACTGAACCTGTCAAGAACCGTTGCCTATGATATCATGGAAGACTTTCTTGAAATCATAAAAGAGACCATTTCAGGTGGTGAGGATATTATGATTTCAGGTTTCGGCAAATTCTGTGTAAATGAAAAAAAAGCAAGAAAGGGGCGCAACCCTGCAACGGATGAGGAGATGACCCTTCCGGCCAGACGGGTTGTCACATTTAAATGTTCCGGAAAACTTCGGGATTTGATTAATTCAGACGCCCAATAGAACGATGTTTTTATCTGACCAGACGATCACCAACATTATTCTTGTTACACTCATTGTTGATTTCACAATGAATTTTGTGGCTGATCGTCTGAATATCGGCAGACTTACAACGCATCTGCCTGAAAAATTTTCAGATGTTTATGACCCCAAACGGTATGAACGGTCCCAGCATTACCTTAGGGCCACTACACGACTGGGTACGATCACGTCGACCGTTGATCTTGGTATTCTTTTAGCCTTCTGGTTTATAGGCGGATTCGGCGTCCTGGACAATTTTGTCCGGGAAACCGGATGGTCTTCCATTGGCTGCGGACTTTTATTCATCGGTGTTCTTGCAGGATGCAAATTCATTATATCCCTGCCCTTCTCCATCTATTCCACATTTGTCATTGAAGAAAATTTCGGTTTTAATAAAACCACACCAAAGCTTTTTGTTCTGGATCTGATAAAATCCATGATCTTATCTATGGTCCTGGGCATCCCTTTGCTGTCGGCCATATTCTGGTTTTTCGAAAGCTCGGGTCCATGGGCCTGGATAATCTGCTGGGGTGTGACCACAACTTTTATCCTGGCGGTTCAATACATTGTTCCCACATGGATCATGCCCTTGTTCAATAAATTTACCCCCCTTGAAGACGGTGAATTAAAGAACAAACTTTTTGCCTATGCGAAAAGCATTGATTTTCCATTGACCCAAATCTTTGTCATGGACGGTTCCAAACGCAGTACCAAGTCCAATGCATTTTTTACAGGCTTTGGAAAAAACAAACGCATTGTGCTGTTTGACACCCTGATCAACGTCCACACCCCGGATGAACTTCTAACCGTACTTGCCCATGAAATGGGACATTTCAAAAAAAAGCACATCCAGCGTCGCCTGATTTTCGGCATCCTTCAGATGGGGGTTGTTTTTTACCTTCTGTCTTTATTCATCACCCAGCAAAGCCTTTTCACGACATTCTATGTCGATACGCCGTCCATATATGCCGGTCTTGTTTTTTTCAGTATTCTTTTTTCCCCGGTTGACCTGGTCATCTCCATTATCATGCAGTTCTTCTCAAGAAAAGATGAGTACGCAGCAGACCGCTTTGCCGTCTTGACAACAAAAAAAGCCGGGGACTTGATAACGGCTTTAAAAAAACTCAGCGCCGATAATCTTGCCAACCTTACCCCGCACCCCTTTTATGTATTTTTAAATTATTCACATCCGCCACTGGCGCAGCGCATTGCAGCCATGGAAAAGATTGAAGGCGCGGCATGATACCATGGAACGACTTTTAGTATTTTCGGATCTTCACGGCTATTTATCTGCCTGGCTGACCGTCAAAGCCTTAGCCGGCCGTGGTGATGCCGTTGCCATTGCAGGGGACGTATTTGATACAAGGTATGGCAACTATAATGACCCTGATTTTGCCCCGGATCAGATCCGGTCAACGATTGCCGATCTGGATTTTAAACTTTTTTGTATTTACGGCAATTGTGACGTGGAAGGATTCTTCAAAGGATTTTCCCATGAACTGAGCTTTAAGGCCTTTGATAAAACCATTTTCATGCATCACGGACATAAGGATACCCTGATGATTCCCCAAGGCACGGATATCATTATTCAGGGACACACCCACCTGCCCCGGCTTGAAAAAACTCAAAATTACATCCATCTGAATCCAGGCTCCATTGCCGTGCCCAGAAACGGTATGCCCACCTTCGCAGTCATTGACAGCAACAGTGTAAGCCTGATGACGCTATCCGGTGAAAAGCTGGCATCACTGAATTTTTAGCTTTTTTCTGTATCCGCCCCATACCAGGAACAGGTTTGGAGGCAGTTTATCAATAATGCCTTTTTACCGATGAAATCGGACTAATTTTTCCCACAGAGTCCGCCTCTCTATTTTTCAGGCACTTTCCGCTCCGGTATTACCTAATTTGTATCATGTCATCCAAAGTTCTGATTACCTACCTGTCCGGGCAATCAGGCAATCCAGCGCCGCCTGATATTGTGCAGGCTCACCATGAACAAAACAACGCAAAACGCAGTAAGGATGGCCAGATCAGTGGGAAAGGACATAATATTCCCTTTGTGGATGGCCCCATGAAGCATGTCCGCGCCATAGGTCAGGGGGAGTACGTAGGCAAATGGTTTTAAAAAAAACGGCAGCGCACTGATCGGAAAAAACAACCCGCATAAAAAAATCATGGGAAAGCGAAAAAAGTTAGAAAAGGTCTGCGCCTCGAACACCTCACTGACCGCCACTGCTATGAACAGCCCTAAAAAGGTCGAAACCACCGAAATCAGCACAACCGCGGGGACAAACACTAACCAGTTTATATGGTCCAGGTTGACTATGAATGTCGCCATGAGTACAGGGACAAAAGCGTTGCCCACCCCAAACACAATTGCACCGCTGGTCTTGGCCAGCATCAATAATTCAAGAGGGATGGGGGCCAGCAGCAGCCGTTCAAAGGAGCGGTTTTTCTTCTCAAATGTCACTGTCACCGCGAGCAGAGATGTCGTGCCAAACAGAATGGACAAGGCGATTACACCCGGCAGTATCGACGAAACACTCTCCAACCCCTTACCTGATTTGATGAAAAACATGCCGGTCCAGGCCAGCGGAAACATAAGCCCCCAGCTGATATTGGGCGGTTTCAGATAGTAGGTGCGGAAATCCTTGATCAATATGTTCCAAAAAGCGATCCAGCGTTTCATTGTTTTCCTCCAAATTTTTCTTTCTCTTTGCGCATGACATCCGTATCTATTCCAGTGATCCTGACAAATATGTCCTCAAGGCTTGGCCTGATTCTCTTCGCTTCCATCACCTCGGCCCCGTGATCTTCAAGAAAGCGAATCAGCGGTCCGACGCTGACGGATAGATCGGATTCTACCTGGATTACCCCCGGTTGCCGACTGCTGAAACTCATCTTGGGGAATTCTGCCGCCAGTTGATCCTGCAAATCGTTGGAAGCGTTTACGCAGGTGATCTGCACCACATGTTTTTCCCGGACAGGCTGAATGAGATTGGAAACGGTATCAACCCGAACAATCCGGCCCGACATAATGAAAGCAATTCGGTCACATAACCGCTCTGCCTCCTCGATATAATGGGTGGTCAGAAAGATGGTCGTCCCGTTCCGGTGTAAATCGAAGATGAGTCGACGCAACTGCCTGGCACTGTTCACATCAATGCCAGTGGTGGGTTCGTCCAGAAATAGAATTTTCGGCCTATGAATAATGCCGGCAGCAATGGTCAGCCGTCTTTTCATCCCTTTGGAATAGCCGCCAAACTTGCGTCCAGCAGCCATGGCAAGGCCAAACTCCTCCAGCAGTTCTTTTGCCCTTGCTTGGCGTTCGGTTTTGCCCATGCCATATAAGGCCGCACAAAAATTAAGATTGTCAAAACCAGATAACTCCGGATACAGATTGCTTTCATCGGGAACCACGCCAATTAAATGTTGAGCGCCTCGCGGCTTCTTGGTGCAGTCAATGCCGCCGATGTGAATGCTTCCGGCATCAGGGCGGGCCAGTCCTGTAAGCATGTTAATGGTCGTGGTCTTTCCCGCGCCGTTTGGCCCCAGAAATCCGAACAGCTCCCCGGAAGTCACCTCAAAATCGACCGCAGCCACAGCCTGAAGGTCGCCAAAGCTTTTGGCAAGTCCCTGAACTTTGATGGCGATGTTTAAATCCAATCTCTTGACACTCCCCCTTTGATATATGTAAGTTTCAATTTAATCCAAGCCGTTTTGTAAACAGGTGTCCCAAGCATCGCAATAAGTTTTTTAATTTTAAGTAGATTCAACCATACCCCGGTGCCCAATCCTGGTCAAGCCCTTCGGGAAAGCCTGCCGAGACATTCGTGTCTATTTGACAGCTGATACTTGGTTTGAAAAACCGAATCGGGCATGATAATATCCCTTTCGCTGACCCCAAGGATCAAAGCGGCCAAGAAAGGCCTTGTGAGTGCTGGATTCTTTACCCCAACGGTGCAACGATGGAGTGTATTGTTCATTGATCTGTCTTTGTAAAAGCCAAGGAGAAAAAATGGCATCCTGTGAAGCTGAACCTAACCCCGACAATACGGAGCCGGACCAAAAAGCATGGTTTACGGCGTTTTTTCTTGAAAATCATATTGATCCATTTGCCTATCCCACAACAGTCGGATCCCGGGAGCAGGTGGAATTCATGGTGTACCCGGAAAATAATGAACGGTTCTATCCCTGTTCCGATGCCATGTTTACTGCAATTATGTCCCGGAAAAGGCCAAGGTTTCTGTCCAACCGCTACCGCGAGGTGCTTGACAAAATTTTTGCCATTATCAAAGAGTTCATTGATTCAGAATATGACCGTGCATTCTTATCCAGCCTGATACAAATAAAATATGATAACGAAATTCAAAGCCGCTTGCTCATACCCTCCCGGCTTGAAAAACGCCTGTATAAAATTTTTTTAAACCGCACCCATATCGAAGACCCCTATGCAAGCCAAAAAAAAAGGGAAAACGCCAGGGCACAAAAATTCATGGCCTCGGAGTCCTTCAAAAAAGCCTTAAACGAAGTTGACGGTGGCATTGATACCATGAAGGGGTTGACCCTTGAACAGCTTAAGACAAAGATCAATGAGATAGAGTTCACACGGCGACTCTCCCTTTTGACGGCCTCCGCCCTATGGAAGGATGACAATTTCTGGATACCCTCGACTTCGACCATAAAAATGCTGTTGAATGCCAAAATTACCGGCAACGGCATGAAACATCTTCTTGAACTGATAAATAGGCCAAAATCAAAATTTCTGTGGTTGACCGACGAATCCGGGGATGTGGTGGCCGACATCGCCATTGCCCAATTCCTTGCAAACATTGGCCATGTGGTGATCCTTGCAGTCAAGGAAGAGCCTTTTTTTAAAAAGGTCTGCCTGACCGATACCCGCACAGACCCGGTCCTTGCCAAGGCTCTGGAGCGGGCCCATTTCATCCACGACAAAACCATCAGCAAAAACAAACTGGTCCAGCGTCTGAAACAGGATGAACATCTGTATGTCATATCCGACGGTACCCAGGAAGCACTTAATCTTCTGTTGGTCTCTACGACCTTTTCACGGGTTTTCAAGGAGGTGGACTGCGTGGTAACAAGAGGGCCGAAACAAAAAAACCGAATGATCAAAACCCATTTCAGGTTTACCAGGGATGTAATCAATATATGCGCAGCAGACAACAGACTGGACATTTTGGACATTGTCTTTAAACCCAGACATCCGGATTATATCAATTTCAGCCACAGGGATCTTGAAGAAAAAGCCGATAAAATTATTTCTAAAATGAAGCAGGCCAAAAATAAAAACATGACCGTCATGTTCTACTCGGGCATCATCGGTTCCATCCCCGGCAAAATTGATGTGGCAATAAAGATAATGAGCCGTTTTATTGAACATTTAGAAGATCAGTCCGCCAACCTGTTTATTATTAACCCCTCATTATATTATGAACCGGGAATGGATGCCGATGATCTGATGTATATGTGGGAAATTGTTCAACGAAGCGGATACCTTGATATCTGGCGTTTCCAGACCTCCGAGGACATTGCCCAAAGTTTTGAACTCATGGAACAGAAGGTACCGCCCGAATGGATCGGAAAGGATGCCACCTACTCCACCGGCTGCACCAAGGA
>NZ_DDYV01000324.1:0-12984 GCF_002348205.1 Desulfobacter sp. UBA2225
GTATCCCTTTGCCTGGGCATTGTAAAGACGGGCATACTCACCGTCAAGCCCCATCAAGTCGTTATGGCTGCCCTGCTCTATTATCCTGCCTTGATCCATGACCAGTATCCTGTCCGCCTGCCGGACAGTTGAATAGCGATGGCTGATGATCAGGGCCGAACGGTTTTGTATTAACCGCCTTAACGAAACAAACAATTTTTTTTCGGCCTCGGGATCAAGCGCGCTGGACGGTTCATCCAGAACAACAATTTCGGCATCCCTATAAAACGCCCTGGCAATTGCAAGCATCTGCCATTGACCCATACTCAACTCTTCTCCGTTTTTAAACCAGCGACCAAGAAGCGTATCATATCCAGCGGGCAGCCGGCGAATTTTTTTATCAATGCCCGATTCTACTGCTGCGGCCCGGATACTTTCTGCGTCAGCATCGCGATCCATATCGCCCAGCAAAATATTTTCACCGGCCTTTAAGTAATATTTAATATGGTCCTGGAACACGACACTGATCTTCTTTCTGAACAAACCGGGATCAAACTTTTTTATATTCATACCATCCAGGAATACCCCCCCTTTTTGGGGATCATAAAGGCGGGTTAAAATTTTTACTATGGTAGATTTTCCTGAACCGTTTTTACCGACCAAGGCAACAATCTCACCGGGTCCTATGGAAAAATTTATACAATTAAGCACATTTTTTCCATCTTTCTGGTAAAAAAACTCCACATTTTTAAATTCAATGCCTGCTTTTATTTTTTCAGGAACCGGGACAGGATGATGGGGAGATTCAATGTCAGGCTTAACTTTTAAAAACTCATAAAAATGAGATAAGAATAAATTATCCTCATACATTTCCGCACCGGTTTCCAACAGTGTTTTCAAATAGCCGATCCCACGTTGAAAGGCCTGAAAGTACATGACCAGATCGCCTATTGTAATTTCGCCATTGGCCGCTTTGAAAGCGATATATGCAAAAGACCCAAATACGCAGATGATGGCGCTTGCCTGGGCAATAAAGTCCCCCATGGCCCTTCGCCGTTCAAACCAGAGTTTTTCCTCTTTAAGCGTTGACCGGATCTGCCGGAATCGTTCTATAAAATACCGCCCCAGGTTGAACAGCCTGAACTCTTTGGCATGGGCATCGCCGGTCAGCATCCAATGGAAATAATAGGCCCGCCGTTCATCCTCAGTCCTCTTTTCCTGCCATTCATAAATTTTCTTTGAATAGCTCAACCTCAAAAGGATACCAGGTACAGCCGCAGCAACAATGATCACCGGCAGCAGCGGATTAAACACTGCCAGCAACCAAGCGACAGCTAAAAAAGAGGCCCCGGCCTGACCGGCGGCAAAGAGCCCGTTGACAATTTTGGTCGGCCGGTACGGTCCTTCCTGCTGGGCCCGGAACAGCGTATCCCGGTATTCAGGTGATTCAAAAAACGCAAGATCCACCCGGCAGGAGTGCTCATGGAGGATGGCATACATATAATCGGCAACTGTCTGGGCTTGTGACTTTTTGATGTAGTCCGCAGCAAAACCGAGCAACGTAGCCAGCAGCCCAATGCCGAACGCCGCTGTAATGAGTTGGGCAACAAAAAGAAATGCCGGATCCATAAAACCCAGCGGTGGCGATAAAGCCAACGCAGCAACCTGGTCTATAATCATCTTAACCAGGTAAAGAGAAACAATGGGAAGAACGCCCAGGATCGCAACCAGCACTCCCAGCAAAATTGTGCTTCCCTTTGACGCCTGCCAGACAAACGTTAACGCACGATCAATCCTTACGGCATTCTTCAACTTGGTTTTAAGTGACGCCGGCGTCATGTAGATATGAATTTAAAGATATTAAAATTAAAACCACAAAAACAGAGAGGATTCATCTCTCTGTTTTTGTAAAAACGAATAATCAATTCGGAACGCTAAGCTCTTTTTCTTCCAACGGCACACAACCCAAGAAGCCCGAAGCCCAAAAGCAGGGCTGTTGTGGGTTCTGGGACTACCTTTACAATAATATCCTGGGCGTCTCCTCCCTGATTGGTTTGAAGATCAACAACAACGTAATTTCCGGTACTTACATAAGAAGAATTAAATCCATTGTTAAACGCGTCAATATACGTCTCATATTTTTCATAAAGGCTCGATAGTGGACCTCCGGAAGTGTAAACAAATTGAAAATCATCATCATAAAGCACTTCCCAAATAGCCAATTGTAAAGCAGCACTCTTGTTTTTATATGGTTCTCCGTTATCATATGCTTCATCACCATATTTATCTAACAACCACTCTACCTTAAGCATGTCATTGTTGCTGTAGTCACCAGGGTCGAAAGTAGTTGTATATTGAAATTCAGTGCTTTGATCGAATACTGTTCCCAAAACTAATGGGGTGTTAAGGTCAACACAAAAGCCCCAAGTATTATACCCTTCATAGTTTACCAGGAACAAACCGGCGAAGGTGTCTTTATCCACAAGATTTCCAGTAGCCGTATCGATATACTTAGTTTCAATATCTGAGCTTGCATACCCAGCATAAGTATTTCCTATTGACATTGTTTCAGCATTCACTTGAAATGAACACAAAGCAACAACTAAAAATACAGCAACTGAATTAACCATTTTTACATAGTAGTTCATGTTAATTCTAACTCCTTTAATTTAAAAATCATGATCATCTTACTTTTGCGTTGCTTTATAAGCCGCTTCGTCTTCTTCCATCTTCCCGCCAGGCACACCACCAGTCCCATACAGAAATTCAACGCAGGAATCCAAACCCTGGATGACAGAAAGTTCAGGAGCTACCCATGTCTTTTTTAATTTACCTTCATTTTGATCTTTCATTATATCTCTCCTTAATTAATTTTATTTTGCCCTGTTCCCACCTAAACAAAAGCAATATTAATACCAAAGAAACGATCAACTCTATTTTTCAACTTAAACAGAATCTTGATCGGCCAAAAAAGTCTTAATTTTGACATCCAGATGATTCTATCGGTTATTAACCGATCCATCGAAATCAGAGTACCGTTTCTTTCAACCTCTGAAATAATCCCTGCCATCCATTCCCTTGGGAAAAAACCGTCAGAACGCCACAAACCATCACCTTTAAGCAAAAACATGCGCTCTCGTTGTTTGATAATTCTGTGGATGATGATTCTGTTGTCGTCCCTATCCAACAACGCAACGACATCGCCCACTTTAGGGCGATTCTCCTTGTACGGTGAAATTGAAACCACGTCATTGTTTCTAATCGTCGGTGTCATGCTTGATCCGGTGGCCTTAAACCTGGCCGTCCCCCCTTTTTCAAGCACGGCCTGCACCACCAAAGCAAATGCAGAGCCTGAAATCATTAGCCGATCATTTTTCATGAAATTTCATAAACAAATTGTTTTTTCAATAGATTTTGAATTAGATTGAAAACGTCTTGTTCAATGATTTTTGTCGGCGCATCGTACTCATCAATCAGGGTAAGAATGATTTTTTCAAGCGGCGTCTTGCCGTCAAGCATCTCCCACACTCTGGAACCGGTTTCATTCAGCTGAAAAATATCAGAATTCAAGTCTCCGACCCCTGATATCACAGGAATCAGGATAGACGTCCCTTCAATCTCTTTAAAAATAATGTCTTCTGAAATTTTATATATACAATTTAATGCAACGGGTGATGGCATAACATATCCTTGATAATAGATTCAATATCAGGTTATTTAAAATAATCACTTATAATATCGCCTGCTTTTCCGGATAAATCAAATTCAATCTCATAAAAGCAGGCTGACTTCTTCAACCACCCAAATGTGGATAAATATTTGCCCCAGCCCTCCACATCCAGCATAGGCTTCACAATCACCGGCATCAGTTTTGATACAATAGCCTTCTGATCTGTAATTTTCTTAATTCGGTTCCGCCCGCCCTTTTTTAAAAATATAACCCCTGACAAGGGAGCATGGGAAGGCGACACATCCGGGTGAGACCCATAACACCAGTTGCCAAAAATGTGAAATCTCCCATCAATGGATCTAACAAACATCCGATCATCGCACAGAATTTCATGGCCGAGTTTTTTAAGCATCCCTGACAGGGTACTTTTCCCGGAACCGGACACGCCTGCAATGAGAACGCCGTTACCATTGATATTAAACCCATTTGAGTGGATCACCAGCCCCTTACGGTCACTGAGCAATTTTGCAAAAATCATCTGGTCGGTATTAAACAAAGTTAAAGCAGGGAATCGGCCTTGGGCGTATGCTTGTTTTGACATATTCTCAGGATAAATATGAATTTCAGAATAATCCCTGTTCATTATGCCAACAACGTTATCCACCGGATCGCCCGGAAAAATTGAATTATAGTGGTAAAACCAGGTGCAATCATCTTTGAATATCTGCCACTGGTTTTTTTTATAGACTTCTTTTCCCCTCTCAGGCTTTATCCTTTTTTCGGCCACCGGCCTGACATGATGAAATATCGTAATAGAATCTTTATTCTTTTTAAAAACTTCAAATCGCTCAAATTTTGAATGGAATGTATTCTTTCCAATCGGATAATCAGATTGAACCTGAACAGTGATATCGGCAACTTTAAAATATTTTATCCCGCATTCTTTTTCCATTTTTGAAATCACCAGCTCAAATATATCTTCTGCGATTTGCAACTTATATTATATCAACGATTAGTTAGAGACGTTAATAGAAGGGATTGAGGAAATCTCCTGCTCAACCGGAACAGCATTTGCGATATAGATGCCGGTTACCGCCATAACTGCGAGAATAACGATAGTGATAAGTTCCTTTTTAAACCCAGTCATTTCCACCTCCTTTGATTCTTTTGTTATTCAGTCTCTGGCCCAGGAGAGCGATCATTATCCCCAGGCACCCCCCGGCAGCATCAATAAAAAAGTCACTCAAATGCCCTGAACGCCCGTCAATATATATCTGGGCCAACTCCGTGCCGGCAGCAACCATAAGTGTGTATACCAGAACAGTAAATCCGGCATCCTGCTCAAGAACGGAGATCAATATATATCCGAACAGAGCAAAAAGGCAGAAATGGCCGACCTTATCAGGCTGCCATGGAATTTCCTGTTTATCAGCCGGTACGATTGTTTCTTTCGCAAATTCTGCACCAGCCTGGACCTTTTTAATCATTTGATTTTTCATTCCCGCCGGCATAGTCGTTCCGATAATAATGCCCGCAAAAGCAAGGCCCAAAACAACGTTAAGGAGCGTTGATCTCCTGGTTAGGAAAAAAAAGGAGATTACAAAAACAAAGCCGAAGAGAGCCCATAAAAACAGAACAACCCTTTTCGCCCAGACATAGGCCGGTCTTTCAATTACAGGCACAAGGTGAATATCCTTTAACTCAAACCGGCCCCGGCATTGGCTCATCTGCGCCACCACACGCAACTTTTCAGTTAATGGATTCACAGTAAAAACGGTACCGAACCGTTTCCAGTTCATGGTGCCTTCAAAAGGTTTCCCAACAGTATGAGGAAAATCCCATCGCTCCTTTTTCCCGTCATTCTGCACCAGCAACAGTCTTGCCCGGTTCCATGGTTTGGGACCGGATGTTACTTTTTCGCACCTCATTGTTGCTGATAAAAGAAGCGTCATTTCCGCTCTAAATCCGGTTACTTCCTGGCAAATACTTATACTTTTCAACGGTTTTTGGGATTCCAGGCAAAGACAGTTGTTTTGTACAACACCCTGACAGTCTGTTCCGGCCCGAATCTGCCATTGATCCGTAAGCATATCCGGACCACCGGCTTCATATTGGTCAATCCATTTGTGACTGAGAACCGTACCAAGGGCCAGGAAAACAAAAAGAACAAAAAAGCATTTCATGGATGAAAATATAGACTTTGAATCTACCTGCCAGACCGGGTCAGCACAGCCCGGGCTGTCAGCACCAGAATTTTAACGTCATTGAACAGGGACCAGTTGTCAATGTACTCTAAATCCAATTTCATCCACTCTTCAAAGCTCAAATCATTACGGTTGGGTGCAATCTGCCACAGGCAGGTCATGCCCGGCTTCATGGAGAGCCTCCGCCGGTGCCGGACCGAATACTCATCCACTTCTTTGGAAAGTGGGGGTCTTGGCCCCACCAGGCACATCTCCCCCCTGAGAACATTAAACAACTGGGGCAGTTCATCCAAAGAGGTTTTGCGCAAAAATTGACCAATCCCGGGAATGATCCGGGGGTCATCCTTGATCTTGAACACCGGGCCGTCCATCTCGTTCATCTCTTCCAGCTCTTTGCGAATGTCATCGGCATTGTTCACCATGGTGCGGAACTTATAGAGCTTGAATTTCCTGCCGTTCAAGCCCAGCCGCTCCTGTGTATAAAACACAGGCCCTGGTGAAGTTCGCTTGATGGCAACGGCCACGGCAATAAATACCGGCATCAGCACCAGGGTCAACACCATAGCTGTCATATAACCAGCAACATGTTTAATCAGGATTTTGCCTTCATTGGCTGGCGTGGACTGGAGGACCATATTGTAAACGCCCAGAAAGGATTCAAACCGGATGGTCGCAATATTGGGACGGTACATAAAATAATGAATCTCCCAGTCCGGTATAATCCTGACTTTGATACCCATACTTTCTGCCAGGGCCAGATAGCGATCCCCGCGCTGAATCATTTTCAAGGGCATGGCAAAGATCAGCTCATCTACAATATTGTGCCTCAGATACGCTTCCAGATCCCCGACCAGACCTATCACCTTGTGACCGTTCTCAACGATCTGCCCCAACAGGTCCTCATTGATATCAAAACAGCCAGCCACCCGGTACCCGGATGCCTTGTATTTTTCAATAGCCCGGATGACCTCCCTTGCCCGCTCTTTGCTGCCAATAATAAGTACGCTGCAGGTGTTAAATCCATCTGTCCTGAGCTTCTCCAGAGTCGTGAAAATTATAAACTTAGACAGGGTAAGCAGCCCAATATTCAAGGCAATGAATATACCCATTAAAAGACGACTGATGGCGTGGATATGCATAACATACATAGTAATGGTAAGCAGGATCATCCCCAGCAGGTTTGACTTTACGATGCCGGTAAAAAACTGCCAGAACGGCCTCTCCCTGTATGACATATACATATTCATCCATTTGAAGGCGATATACCAGGAAATAATGATGAGGGTAAGGATCAGATAGTAGTTAGGATCCGTAGAGAGACCAGCCAAACGACCGGGTACCAGGTGCCTTTTGATAAAATATGCGGCAATGAATGAGAAGGCCGTGATTGTAATATCAAGGAGCTTCTCGAAGTCCAGTATTAATGAACGCTGTTCTCTAAGCATTTTTCCTCTTATCTTTTTATTTTAAAATCAAAAGAACAGGATTCAAAATATAGTATAAATAGACTACGTGTGATGAGGGCGGGAGGTTGTATCTCAGGCGCAATTCTCCGGTTGACGGAAAAAGCCTGCCCCAAAAAATCCTTACAACGCTCCTTGTTTCAATAAGCATCAGCGTATAGACCATCATTCTCAGATGCTTTCGGCTGACCCCGGAGAAGATGCCTGAAAATACAAGGCGCCTGAATACCGGATATCCCCGGGTGCGTTGGCCTGATATCAAAGCGGGCATGGGAGTTCCCAGTAAATCTTTTAAAATATTTAAAGTGAAGATAACCAGTTTTTCCATCCCAAACCGGTCTGCCGTCCGGAGTAAACACTTCCAGTTGATCTGATCATAATTTTTTTCGATCAAGGCACTGAGCAGAACAAAAAAACGCAAGGGATGAAAACAATGGTCAAACAGCCTGAAAACCTGATACAGAATATTGTTCTCAATGGTTAAATCCATTATGCGTACCCCCTCCCACTCAACAGGAAAGGCTGATGTCCACCAGAACACTTCCGGAATGGAAAAATACCGCCTCACAAGGTTCCAGTGAACTTCAACTGTCATCCGCTTTTTAAAAATCAGATGGTAGTGGCTCTCCATAAGATCTTCCTGGGAAAATTCTTCCACCGGCGTGTAACCGCATTCGGATTCAAGTATTATTTTTATTTTTTCAAGAAGATTTAATGGGACCAACAGGTCAATATCACCTGAAGGATAAACCCCGAAATCCCGGAATAATGTATCTGAAGCATAAACACCTTTTAAGGGTATGGCTGGAATATCGTGAGCTGATAAGGATTTCAGCACCACCAGAGTTTCCCTAAGAGCCACCATATTGTTTAAGGCCGTTTTCTGGTAGGCTGACTTTAACTGATCTTTTATCCCTTTTACATCTAAATTTAAAAATTTTGCATTCCTGTAAACAAACCCGGCAACTTCACATTCCGATGCGAAACGGCAGAGTTCGTTTAAATCAATCTGCTTTTTATCCTGTATGATTTTGTTGATTTCTTCCTGATGGCAATCTGAAAAAAACGGTGCTGACAGAAGTAATACAAGTTTCTGCTCGTCTGATATGTTTACCCCGTATTTCAAGCCCCGTATTTAACCAGCAGTCGTTCATAGGTACCATAAACTTTATCGTCCGTAAACTGCTCAAGATATCGTCTCTTGCTGGCAACGCTCATCTCAGTAACCAGATCGTCATCCTGAACCAATTTTGTGATCTGCCTATCACACATCTGTTCGTCGGAAAAAAACAAAGCCCCTTTACCAGCCACCCACCGGTTAAAACGATTGTCATGCGCCAATACGGGAGATCCCGCCCCCAGGGCCTCAACCAGGGAAGGATTGGTTCCGCCCACGGTATGGCCGTGTACATAAAAACGGGCATAAAAACGCAACGCCTGAACAACAGCCTGATCGTATATAACTCCCACAAACATAATCTCATCATTGCCGGCATCCAACACCTGCTTTTGGTACTCATAGTGTGTTGAATCGTATTTTCCCAGAACAACCAGAGGCATGCCTCTTTTTTGGGCAGTATACGCCCGAACAATTTCAAGAATCGAATTTTCCGATTCGGGCCGGGCAATGAGGAGGACAAATCTCCAGGGTTCAAGATGGAACTGCTTGAGATAGGCTGCATCGGCAGAACGGACCATTGGCGCCGTATAAGGAATTATTGTTATCTTTTTCTTCGATATGAACCCTGCAAGATGATTCTTAATTTCAGGGTGATCTGCCACCAGATGATCCCCCAACAATGATCCGACTTTTTCATTCAAGTACAACCAGCTACGTTCTAAAAAGGACCATTTATCCCTCTGCCATTCGATGCCGTCCATATTGATAATATTTTTTATTCGTTTCAGACGATACAACGCACAAAAAATGGCCGTATTATATCCTAACGTAAGTATGACGCCCTGTTGTCTTGCTGCATGGCAGGTTGATTTCCAGTCAAAGACAATGGTTCCTTTGGCATCTTCCAGAGTCTGGGGAACCGAAATATGTACCCTGTGAATTCCGTTCCAATCGTCTTCAAAAAAAGAACCGCTGCCCTCCTCCTGGCAGTAGACGGTAACTTCCCACCCTCTGCGTTTAAGATAAAGAGAAAACTGCTCTGCAAAGGTTTCAAAGCCGCCATGTCGGGCAGGAATGCCCCTAGTTCCTAATATTAGTAGATGCTTCAATTATCAGCAAAATCAACTCAACTGGTCATTCAACAGTTCATCTCATTGACTCAATCAACGATTGCGGGCCATCGTTTCCTGACAGTATTACGCCACTTCGCAAGTTCCTTAGAGAGATAGAGCTGGCGCCCTACAACGTCCTTACTCACTACACCGCCCCATTTTTCCCGATTGCTTCTGATTTCCTCTCGTAGCGCTTCACCACAGTCGAGTGCTTGCTTTGCAATTTTCAAAGCGGTCTCACCATTTTGTGCGTTCAACGCCATTTGCTTCAACTTCAGGTAGCTCATCAGTCGCTCGACATATTCAAGTGAAATCTGAACTTTGTGTAGTCGTTGTGCTACCCGTGAGTCATCATTCTTCTGCACAGCTCCGTTGAGGTTCATCCGTAGTGCTTTTCGCACCTCATCGGTAAAAATATGGGGACCGAAGGTTGCACCTCGACCGGGAAAATGTTTCCCGCACGTCGCCATTTGCTTCTCCATGAGGCTATAATAGGCTTTCATGTCTGTGGCTGCTTTTCCGAAAAGATCCGCGTACATTCGCTCCAGCGTTTCATTTACATCCATGTCGACATCCCATAGAAGCCGGGCGGCCACATAATGCACAGGAAACTGACTCCAGATGCAGTCCTCATTGTATTGTGTATAAACACCTTGGCAGCCATTTTTCTTGTACCACGGAATATCAACGCTGACACTATGGACAATCGGCCAAGGTAGATCAAGCCAATTTGTCTTCCAGTAATATTCATAAAAATACACCTGACACCCGAGATTCTGCCAGGATTTGATTATTTTTTGATATTGCCTATTCTTGGGACAAGTGGTATCGGCAACCGAATGAGCCATGCAGTAGTCTTCGTAGTGACAGATGATCACGCTAAGCATGGGATCTATCTTAATAGAGGTGTCACGAGGTGGCCAATTATAAACATCATATGCACCAAGCAGAAGTTGTGCATCAGGATGAGTCTTACGGAGCTCCGCGGCTACAGCATTATAGAACAGCAAACTGCGGCGAGATTTACTCTGATCATTTGGGGCATCCTGCTCATCCATGGCCCGGCACTCTTTGCACTCGCACCACATTTGCCTGTCAGTAGGCGAGAGGGAAAGTAAATCTATTTCCGGGTGCTGATCCAGCATTTTTCCCAAATTTTTAGCCACTTCTCGAACGGTATTGGGATTGCTATAACACAATTTACAGCCTGGGTTTCGCGACCTATTTCCATTAATTAAAGCGAAGTACTCTGGATTTTTACTGAAATACACATCGTGAGGCAGAACGGCGTTTTGGGTATGATAAATCCCGGGGTATATCCAGAATCCTTCTTTGCAGTGATTCTGGCGATTTCGGAGCATCCATGTCCCATTTCCAACCCATCGCATCGGAAAATCTGGGCTTTCATGTCGTTCTATATGCGGTACCACAATTGTGTCGTGTTTCGGAATGATCTCGCCTAATGTCCCCGGAAGATACCACCGAACGCCGAGCACCTCTTCCAAAAAGGCACAAGCCCCGTAGAAGACGGCTAATGGGCTGCCCCCAGAGATTTCAGTGCTGAACTCCGTTGTAAAGACCGAAAACTGTTCGCTGCTTTCGCCCGACCGTGCATCTTGAACATCCAGTTTGATGATATATTCCTGCGTTGTTTCAGGTGCGGATATGATAGGCAGAGTTGCCCCCGTAGATTCTCGTACACACCGTTGTATTTCAGCTGCGGCCTTGCTCTCCAGCGCAGACGGTGCATGACTGAGTTGGATTTTAGCCCGACTTTTTCCTTGCTCAATCAAAACTCGTTTTGGTTGATCTTGACCTGCAAATAGCTGAAGACAATAAAATGAATAAACGCAAACGACTGTTAGAGATAAGATAAGCCGATTTGAAAAATTGAAGGGTAAGCCAGTTTGCATTTTATTGCTTCCCTGAAATCGATTTGAAAATTTTAACTATACAGTTAATTTGGAAACCATTTATGAACTAAACGGTCTAACTCTAAGACCGCTTGATTTTTTGAATCGCTTGACAATGAAGCCCTTTTGCAAATAGCATCAGAAAGTTGAGAGTAATTTTTCAATACATCACCTATTTTTTCGACATCATAAACAACGATCATGGGTAATTCATTCTCCAATTTCCTAGCAAATTCCAATTGATGATCATCAATTATCTCATTAAACTTTTTATCTCGTGGTACAACAACAGGAATTTTTCCGTTTGTGATTGCAAGCATGGCCGTTGAACTGGCATGGGTTATGATAATCTCCGCTTTTTTTATATACTCAATCATTTTATCAAATGACAAGAAGTCATGCAATTGGGATGCAGCCTTAGGAATAAATCTATTCAACCCATATTGTACCACAAGCTCATGTTGAAGAATCTCATCAGCAGCTAAAGCGTCCATCTTTTTTAGAAGTCGATGAAATTGATGGTGATCAGTCCCTACAGTTAGAAAAATCATAATAGTCTTCCAAGAAGTTTTGCTTTTTTATAAAATCTTTTTTGTGAAGGCCACTGGACATAAAAAGCATCCGAGATATTTTCAACAACTTTTCCTGTTAATGTTGGAGAATCAACTCGATTAAAAGCGTCAATAAAAATTGTTTTTATTTTAAAAAACTTAGCTAAATAAAAACCTGGTATAGCAATGCCTGCGCCTGTTGAAATTATTATTGTGGGTCTCTCTTTAAATAGAATCCTTAAAGTAAGAAAAAAATTTTTAATTAAATTTTTATAATTCCGAGTAGTTGGATGATAACCCCAATATACTTTCTCGTTTCTCAATAAATATTGAGCATCGGGCTTATTGAAAGTCAACCAGAAGTGTTCATACTGTTTCCACCAGTTTTCAAGACGAATAAATTGCAACAGATGACCACCGCTTGAACATATTATGCACAATTTAATTTCTTTCATTCCTTATTTCCGAGTTCCCTTGAATAAATTTTATCAAAAACAAACCAACAAATATTGCTTGCGTAAATTCCAAATAGTTTTCAAAAAATGAAAGTAAAAAAATAAATACCAATACTGTTAATACAAATATTTTTTCATTTTCATTAATGCTTCTTGACCAATATACTCTGACTAATAATTTAATATAACAGGCTAATAAAATAACAAAAAAAATTATCCCAAACTCAGCATTGATACTTAATATTGAGAACCATGGATTTGCAGAGGATGAATTAGCAAACAATGAACTTCTCACAATATCCCACAAATCAGACAATAATAGGCGTTGAATATGTGTATAACCTAACTCCAAACCTAATATTTTAAATATTTTATCAGAACGGATATAATTTCCAGAGGCAATTAACCCAGCACGGCTTGTAAACTGACCAGGCCCTGCCCCAAATAAAAAATAATTATTATCTTTTGAAATATTATCAAAATGTCTTTGAATAATCAGTAGTGTCCGGTTAGGTTT
>NZ_DDYV01000270.1:0-14027 GCF_002348205.1 Desulfobacter sp. UBA2225
CCTGGCAGGAAGGATGGCACGGAGATGGCGGAGATTCAAGGATTTACGTATCCCGCATCGGCATGGATGGACGTCCTATTGATAAAACAGGGATTGAAGTCGCACCGTCTGAAACCGGTGTTCAGGAAAATCCAATCATCGCTTTCCACGGAGATACCTTTCTTATTGTCTGGCAGGATCTTCGAAACGGGTCAGACTGTGATGTATACGGGATCAGGCTTTCTTCCCAAGGAAAGATGTTGGATAGAGAAGCCTTACCCATTGCCGTTGCCAATCGAAGTCAGGTGCTCCCCGATGCCGCTACCGACGATTCCGGCTTTGTCGTTGTATGGCACGGCTTTCAGAAACAAAAGACCGATGCCGAAATTTTTGTAAGGAGGATTGGCGAAAACGGCATAATGGGTAAATTCTCGATTCTTGCTAACGGCTCACGCCCGAAAATTTCCTGGAATGGAAAACGATTTTTACTAGTTTATTCAACAGTCCGTCAACCCAATTCCAATCTGGTAGGAGAGACGAAATGCTGGACGATTTTGAATGAAAATATGAAGGTTGTTTCGAAAGGGGATTGTAAATGGAGCAATCCAGAATACGCTCTGGGAGTGGTTCCAAAAGATGGCGGGTGGCTAATCTCAATGCCCGGGGGTCCACCTGGTTATTGGGGGCGTACCATCGGTATCCAGAAAACCGTTAGAATCACTCCTGACGGATCGTGGGAATCGCCCAGCAATGATAACCATTATAACCCTGTCGGCCCGGTTCCGGACAATTGGTTGGATACCAGTTGGAAAAGGCCGAAAAGAGATAAAAAGAACGGCTTCCGTGAAAAGGCTGTATGGCCATGGGGGAAAAGCAGCCTCGCAAAAATGGGGCCCTATTCAATCTGTGCATGGCAACAATACGGTGTTGGTGGCGCAACGGGTTTTTCTTTGGTCGATAGCGATATCCGTATTGGCCGTATACGCGGCTGGAAGTCCGTGGATCACTTGGGTGGTTTCGCTTTGGCGGACAGTCTTGAAAATGAAGTGTCTCCCTGTCTTGCGGCAGGCGCGGACGGTGTTCTACTTTGTGTATACGAAAAACGGATGACAGACGGTCGTCGGCAGATTTGTGCAAAGCGTGTTGAAATGAATCAGATTTGAATAGGGTTCCTCCAGTGCGGGTTCTTACTTTTACTTCTCTTTTCCCCAATAACGTCAGCAGCAATCTTGGCGGTTTTATTGCCAGACGGATGACAACCTGGGCAAGCGCCTATGGAACAAATTGGACAGTTGTGGCACCTGTGCCCTTTTTTCCTCCGCTACCATTAGCATCTCCCTGGAAAAAATATTCAGATGTAAAAGACGTTGAAAAGTACCGGGAATGGGATGTTCACCATTTCAGATACGCCATGGTTCCCCAATTCGGTTTACCTTTTCAAGGACACAGTATGGCGTTTTGTACTACAAGACAGGTTGTCAGACTGAGCCGCCTTCAGGGTCCTTTTGATATCCTGGATGCCCACTTTATCTATCCGGATGCATTTGCTGCGATGAAAATCAGCCGAAAGCTGAAGATACCTCTGGTTGTAAGCGCCAGAGGTTCCGATATAAACTTGTACGCTCAAATAGCATCCATTCTGCCGATGATCAGGAACGTGCTGAGAAGTGCAGATGCCGTCATTGGCGTAAGCGAAGACTTGGTTGAAAAAATGATCCGGTTGGGAGCTCCCGAGAAACGGTGTTACCACATTCCTAACGGAGTGGACACCCACCGGTTCCATCCGAAGGGCGACAATAGCCGCCCCAAAAAAGATCGGTTGCTGGCTGTGGGAAATATAGTGCCTGAAAAGGGATTTGACAATTTGCTGAAAGCCGTGGCGGTTTTAAAATCGCTCCATCCCGAAATTGAACTCAATATCATCGGATCGGGGCCGCATTCCGACCACTTGGTCTCTCTGTGCAAAAGCCTGGAGATTGAAAGTCTTGTATCCTTTGTCGGTCAGGTTCCCCACAACGAAATTAACGCATGGTTTCAAAAATCTGGGGTTTTCTGCCTGAGCAGTCTGAGAGAGGGAAACCCCAATGTCGTTTTGGAAGCGCTTGCATCAGGACTGCCCGTAGCTTCGACCCCGGCAGGGGGAGTGCCTGAATTAATAATCGAAAATGTGAATGGTGCTATAGCCTCTGACTTTTCCGTCGAAAGCCTGGTCGCGGCTATCAGAAAAGTGCTTTCAAGGGAATGGTCCTCTGAAAAGATCCGGGGAACAATTTCTGACAGGACCTGGGACAAGGTGGCAAAAGAGGTCAACACCGTGTTTCAGAACCTTTGTTAAAATAGAATAATCCGATATGCCGTTAACAGTTATCATATTTCTTGCTCTTTTTACAGGAGGAATAGTTCTGGCGTTCATCCGGCATCCTGTCTGGGGAATGATGTCGTATGCACTTTCGTTGTATGCCTCACCCGCACACAATTGGTTTGGGTCTTATCTTCCGGATCTAAGATGGTCTCTTTTGGCTTCCCTGTGTACATTGATAAGTATATTTGTAAACAAAAGTCACCTGGTGCCTAAAACACCATGGCTCAGCACTGCTCCTGCAAAAATAATCATCTGTTATGCCATATGGATGTGGATACAGTTGCTATGGGCGCTCTCCTACGAGGCTCATATTGAAGGAACCATTTTAATCACCAAATACATCATACTCTATTACATTATTTACCGGGTGCTGGATAACGACTCAACTTTCTTTACCTTTATTATGTTCAACCTTGTCGGTGGATTCTATATCAGCCGAAGGGTACTCGGGTATTCAATGGGTGGTCGTGTTGAGGGTATCGGTGGTCCCGGTATCAACGATTCGAACACCCTGGGAATGCACATGAGCGTTCTTTTGATTTTTGCCGGGATGATGCTGCTCAAGAAAAATACACTGTTTCGAAATAATCTTCATTGGCGAATCTGTCAGGGTATCATTCTAATTTCCGCAGTATACATAGCCAACTCAGTCGTTCAGACCATCAGCCGGTCAGCCGTACTCGGTATTCTCTCAGGTGGGGCGCTTTTGATGGTGATCAAGCACTGGACAGTAAAAAAAAGGTTCTACCTGTATGCAGCCTGTGCATTTATCGGTCTATTATATTATGCGCCCTACACCTTCTGGGAACGTCTCGATACCATCACCGAAGCAGCCCAGGGAGAGGAAATTGAGGGAAGTGCTTACTCTAGGCTTGTTATCAGCAAAGCACAAATCGAGATGTTTAAGGAAAATATTTTCGGACACGGACACCGGGGAACCGCCGTACTAAGTCCGTACTTCATGCCGGAAGAGTATCTTTCCGTTTTTGAAGGCAAGGCGGGACGAGCCTCTCACTGCACATTTCTGACAACGCTCACCGAACAAGGTCTGCCCGGGGCCATCCTTTATGTGCTGATGGTCATCTGGGCGATCCGAACCATTTATGGCTATTCCAAGGACGATCCCGTAATGTATCTGTATTTGATGAGCACTGCAGCATCCCTGGCAGCCATTTTTATTTCCGGCATATTTGTGGACTATTTAAAGGTTGAAATACAGGTATATTGTTTTGCCATGTTGGCAAGCCTTCAAGATTATCAAAAAAGACTTCGTTTAAAAAATTATTGGAAAGATTATGGCGAATAAGAGAACAGTCCCCAAGCTCAAAATGGGATGGCTTTTTATCCTTCCGTGGATCGTAGACAATATTGGAGGGGTGAATAGGGTCGTATTAGAACTGTGCACCTATTGTGGAAAAGAAAAAGAGTACTTGCCATATCTTGCAACTCCGACAAATCAAGTGTACAAAGAACTACCTATGTTAAACCATGTTTTTCAGTCAGTAGTTTTTAAACCACTTATCCTTTCCCTTGATACCTCTAACAATATAAAGCACATTCTCTTTTTTTTGCTTCGTCTACCTTATGAAATTGTAAAATCAGGATGGGTGGTCAAAAAACTTAATATAAAAACGGTTAATTTTCATTATGTCGGTGGATTGTCACCACTAACATTTGCTATGATAAAAATGTTTTTTCCATTAAAATTCAGGATGATTCTGTCTTTCCATGGGTCAGATGTCCTTTCTTTGGAGAAATGTTCAAAATTAGAAAAAAAAATATTCGGTTTTATTTTATCAAAAACGGATTATGCTGTGGGATGCTCAAAGGGCATATCTTGCCAGATCAAAGCGATTTTCCCAAAATATGAAAAGAAAATTGTCTTTGTCCATAACGGAATTTCGGAGCATTTTTTTTTTAGTAAATTCGAAAATTTTAAGAAAAAAGAATTTGCCGATGGGATTCAAGGTAAAAAGTTTATCCTTTCTATTGGTGCTTTTATACATATCAAAGGCCACGACATTTTAATAAAGGCCTTCTCAATATTAAAAAAAAGTCATCCCGACCTTTTTTTAATTATTGTGGGAAAACCAGCCGTTGAAAGTAAAAAAATTAAACAGCTGATTGATTCCTTGGAACTGGATAAATCAATTTATATATATGATATGGTTTTACCTGACCAAATAACAAAATTTTACGATAACGCAAGCCTATTTGTATCAGCGTCTCGTTATGAGTCTTTCGGATTGGTAATCGCCGAAGCCGGTGCTAGAGGTTTGCCGGTTATTGCAACCAAAACGATAGGATCGGAGGAAATAATTGAACATTCAATTTCGGGTCTACTTGTGGAAAAAGAAAATCCAGAAGCCTTAGAAAAAGCTATTCGGTTTTTGTTAAACAATCCAGAACGAGCACATTTTTTTGCGGAAAATATGAGACGACGGGTTTCATCACATTTTAGATGGGAGTTTGCATGGGAAAAATACAAATTACTGGCTCTCAATCAGTGGCCTGAAAACTCTGAATCTGGAATAAAATCGGAAGAAAGGAGCCTGTAGTCAAAATGGATTTACACCGTGTTCGAGAATTTTACTGGTCGGCCTCTGACAAGTGGGCATTAATCCTGTTTACCATCAATAAAAGCAACCGGATATTTGGCAAATCGGTTGTCGACAGTTATCTGAAAAAATACGTCATAGGTGTAAGGCCTGCTTTGGCGGCACTGCCGGACAACTGTGCCGAGCAAGCTGTCCGGTGGCTTACAAAGGCCCAGGACGCCAGAGAGGACAAAGGCGTATCCTACGGGTATTTTCCCTGTGGAGAGAAGATGGGGTGGCGGCCGTCCTATCCGGAGACAACCGGCTATATCATTGCCTCTCTGATTGACTACGCGAAAGCTCAAAAAGATGATGACATCCTCAATAGAGCAGTAGCCATGGCTGAGTGGGAAACAAAAATTCAAATGGCGTCCGGCGCGGTTCAGGGGGGGATGGCAACATCTTCAGACAAACAAAAAGCTGCGGTCTTCAATACAGGGATGGTGCTGCAGGGATGGACGGCGGTCTATCGTCAGACCAACGATGCGGGAATTTTTGAGGCTGGTCGGAAAGCGGCGGATTTCCTGGTTACCGACATGGATGCCAGAGGCCACTACCGAACCCACGGCGGATTTGTTTCAGCAAATCAGATAAAAACATACAATGTTCTTTGCTCTTGGGCATTGTATCGGTTCGGCGAAGACAGCAATGAGGAAATCTACAAAAAGGCAGCTTTAAAAAACGCAGAGGCAACCCTCGGAATGCAGCTTGCCAACGGATGGTTTGAAAGCTGCTGCCTCACACATTCTGAAAAGCCGTTAACGCATACTTTGGGGTATACTCTTCAGGGACTTCTGGAGATAGGAATACTTGCCCAGCGGGAGGACTTTATATCGGCCGTTGAAAAGGGCGTTGAACCCCTAATCCGGAACATTAAGCCCAACGGATATCTGGCAGGCCGGTTTGATCGGAGCTGGAAATCAAAAGCGGCGTATTCCTGCCTGACCGGATCGGCTCAAATTGCCATAGTTTTATACCGGATTGCACAAATTTTCGGAAAATCCGATTATATCGATGCAGCTGATCGTCTGGTCGATTTTCTCAAAGCCCTGCAGGTGCGAGGCTGCCCGGATCTAAACATGAATGGCGCAATTGCCGGATCATTTCCCCTGCTTGGCGGGTATATGACAGCAGGATATCCCAATTGGGCAACCAAATATTTTCTTGACGCACTCCTGCTTCAAAAAAATCATTGGGAGAAACAAAAAAGAGGATGAATATCTCATGATTCAAATATTAAAACAGCGGTTATTTCCGAAAGGGATAAAAAGATCATCTTCTTTTTACACGAACCGGCTTTTTCGCAGGGTTTCTCCCGGGATGCTGGAAAAGGATCTAATAGCGCTCGGCCTTGTCAGGGGTGATATCGTCTGTGTTCACAGTTCACTGAGCAGTCTCGGATACCTGATCAATGGGAGCCGTTCTATAATAACTGCGATAAGGCAGATTGTGGGTCGACCCGGAACAATTATGATGCCGACATTTACAGGAGGGGGGAGCACCTATGCTTACGTAACATCCGGTCCGGAACCTTTTGAAAGGGATAAAACGGCATCAACTACCGGCCTGCTGTGTGAAATTTTCAGACAAATCCCCGAGGTGGAAAGAAGCCTACACCCAACCCATTCAGTAGCAGTCCTTGGGCCAAACGCAAAAGATTGGATTGAGGGGCACGAGAACAGCATTACACCGTTTGGTGACAATACCCCGTATGACCGCCTTATCCGGGAGGACGGCAAGGTCCTGTTGTTGAATGTTAATGCAAACAGCCTCATGCATCGCATTCAGGAAATCATTGATTGGCCCAATCATTATCTTGATGAACTGTTCCCGATCAAAATTATGGATAAAAACAATGTGAAAACGGTTGAAACAGCAGTGCACAGTCCGGGACCGTTCAGCCATGTAGTCCTTCCCGGCAAAAGAAAAAACGAAATCAGATTCGTGCATATCCCATCATACGCGATTCCTTTTTTCCCGGGTCAAAAAAAAAATGATTTCTTCCAGCAGTTTCGCCGAGACACGGTTCATTTTTTAAAACAAAGACTTCAATGGTTTTTGGATGAAGGTATTGTCCATAAGGGAAAGGTGGGATACGGCCAGGCGATGTTGCTTGATGCCGGTCGCTTTGCCGAACGTCTCACAAAAGACATGCGTCGCCATCTTGACTTAAATCCGGATCTCTATCATCGAAAACGGCTCAAACAAATGAAGGAAAACGGTACCTGCAATGGAACTATGCCGGTAGTGTGACCGGCTGATAACATCAATGATTTTCAACTCACTTGTCTTTTTTGTTTTTCTGGCTGTCGTTCTCTGTGCCTACTACTGTCTCACCCAGCGGTATCAGAACTATCTGCTGGTGATTGCCAGCTATGTATTTTACGGATACTGGGACTGGCGGTTTTTATTTCTTATATTTATCTCCACCATTGTGGATTATTATTGCGGCTACGGCATCCATACAGCTGTTTCTCTTCGGAACAAGAAATTGTATTTATGGGTAAGCGTTTGTGTCAATATCGGCATTCTGCTTTTTTTTAAATATTTTAATTTTTTTATCGACTCTGCTCAGGTGCTGCTCTCCAGATTCGGATTTAATCAGAGTCTGCCTGTCATGAATATCATATTGCCCGTTGGTGTTTCATTTTATACCTTTCAAACGCTGTCATACACTTTAGATATCTATCGGGGCAAAATGAAACCCACGACAGATTTTCTGACATTTGTCCTGTATGTGACCTACTTCCCCCAGCTGGTAGCTGGCCCTATAGAGCGTGCCAGGATGCTTTTGCCTCAATTGTCGTCTTCAAGAACGGTCGGATGGCCACAGATCGGAATTGGAATGGAACTGATTCTGATCGGTTTTTTCAAAAAAGTGGGCATTTCAGATATGCTGGCACCAATGGTCGATTTAAGGTTTCAATATACTCAATATGCAAGCTGGTCTGATTTGATACTGGCTGTTTATTTGTTTTCAATTCAGATTTATTGTGATTTTTCAGGTTATTCGGATATCGCAAGAGGAGTGAGCAAACTGTTCGGCATTGAAATTATGCGCAATTTTGAACAGCCGTATCTATCTCAAAGCATTACCGAATTCTGGCGAAGATGGCACATTTCCCTATCTTCATGGTTCAGGGACTATGTTTATATCCCTCTTGGAGGAAACCGGGAGGGGGTTTTCAAAACATATCGAAATTTGATGGCCACCATGCTGGTGTGCGGTTTATGGCATGGGGCAAACTGGACCTTTGTACTTTGGGGGGGATATCATGGCCTGTTTCTGATGATTCAAAGGGTTATCTCGCAAACCCGTAAAAACTATCAAAAAAAACGAGACGAATTTGGATGTAAACAACTGATCAAAATCTTTTTCACTTTCCACCTTGTGGCTTTCGGCTGGATCATGTTCCGTTGTGATAGTTTTTCACATTTTTTGATTTATGTGAACGGTATTATTTCACTGCAGGAGGGAAACAAAGCACTGACATCTGTTTCATGGCTCTCTCCCAAACTATGGAGTCTTTGCATTATTTTATTTTTGATGGATCTTCAGCAGTATAGAACCGGCAGACATGCCATCCTGCTCTACCAAAACTGGGGGTTGAGGGGTGTTGCATATGCGGGTATTATATCGATTATCTTTCTGTTAGGCGGGATAGATGTCAAGGTTCCTTTCATCTATTTTCAATTTTAAAACTCTATATCTGACCTCGGTACCGCGGGATTTTTGGAAATCTGTTGGAGTGGTGATTTCCCTTTTGGTGGCTATTGAAATGGTCTGTAGAATCCTTTTAATACCGGTCGGCAATTTTGCCTGGGCATACTGGTCTCTGGACGCTATAGACAAATTTGAGTGGTATAGAAGCATGTCAGAAAATAACGAAGTACCTGATATTGTTGCTATTGGCGACTCGACGGGTGCGAGGGGGTTTGATCCTAAACACTTTTCAAAGACCTCTGAAAAAACGTCATATAACCTATGCTGGCCAGCCAACTTCCCCAAAGCACTTCGGGCTACTACTTATCCTCTATTAGAGAAAGGGATGCCTCCGAACACCCTTATTTTGATACAGAATCCGAGAAGCTATATTGATTCCCAAAAGGTCGTTCGATTTGAGAACTCAATTCTTTCATCACAGATAGCGAAGCGCTATTCTAAAGATCGTCTTGTGTCAGACTATGTGTATTTATCCCGGTTATATGCTGCCAGGGTTCTTTTAAAAAAATACTGGATCAATCATGAAAGAATCTTATCCGAACCTAAAATGGCCGGATTCATGCCTGCGGAAACCGGATCAAAATCAAAAGTTGAAAACTCTGAAGAAGAGCAAATGGATGTCAACGAAACTAAAGACTTTTCCAAGGAACGCCTGGAATGCTTTCTTCAATTGGCAGAAATTACAGAAAACAGGGGGATTCATCTGATTGTCGTACTTCCCCCCATAAATTCCGGAAAAACTCCGGTACTCTATCGAAAATACTTGGATTGGCTGCAGTCTGAACAGTCTGATTATGAATTTACGATATGGGATTTGTCGCACCCTGTCTTTTTGAAAAAAAAACATTTCTGGGATGAGAGTCATCTGAATGAGTTAGGTGCAAAGGTGTTTTCCCTGGAACTTGGGAAACGTTACAAAAAACACTATGGCGAAAATACGTTAAAAAGCAAAAGGAGTTGATGACCTTGTGTGGAATAGCCGGGATAATTAATTTTGATGGGAAAAAATCAGATACAGATCTTCTTGTAAAAGCGACCCGGACTTTATTCCATAGGGGACCGGACGAGGAAGGATATTATATCAACGGAGAAGAACGGCCGGATGGATACAATTTAGACGATTTGCCACTGTACACAAGCCCAGGACAGGGAAATGCCGGACTTGGACACCGACGCCTGAGTATTATTGATCTGGCCTCGGGTCAGCAGCCGCTCTGCAACGAGGACGAGACTGTTTGGATTACATTCAACGGAGAGGTGTATAACTATCTGGATATCAAAAAAGAACTTGAGAAAAAAGGCCATATTTTTAAAACCAACAGTGATACTGAAACCTTGGTGCATGCGTATGAAGAATGGGGAGAAAATGCAATACAACGGTTCAGAGGGATGTTTACTTTTGCAATCTGGGATGAAAAAAAACAAGAACTGTTGGTGGCTAGGGACCGACTGGGTAAAAAGCCATTTTATTATTCATTTGAAAATCAGTCTTTTGTTTTTGGGTCCGAGCTTAAAGTAATTCTTGAAGTACCGGGTGTGGATAAGTCCATTGATTACAAGGCCCTTTCTGATTATTTTTCTTTGCTTTATGTACCTTCACCGCGGACTATTTTTAAGAAAATTAAGAAATTGCCGGCAGCCCATTATGCGGTGATTTCTAAAAAAGGGATGCGTATTGAGTCATACTGGGATCTGCCTTTTTACAGTCAGACAGGCCTATCCGAAAATCGCATTATCCGGGATCTTCAGGAAATTTTGAATGAGGCCACCCGGATACGGATGATGAGTGAGGTGCCTTTAGGCGCTTTTCTGTCTGGTGGGGTAGACTCATCGGCTATTGTGGCCATGATGGCAGGCGCCAGCCCTGATCCGGTGATTACCAATTCTATTTCATTCAGTGTAGCCAGCTATAATGAAGCGGATTATGCCAAAAAGGTGGCCGATCTTTATAAAACTGACCACAATGAGTTTCATGTCACACCTGACGCCGTGTCTATTATCGAAAAGTTGGCATGGCACTATGATGAGCCTTTTGCTGATTCTTCGGCTGTGCCCACATATTATGTATCCAAGATGGCCAGGGAGAGGGTAACCGTTTCCCTTTCCGGAGATGGAGGAGACGAAAATTTTGCCGGATACCGGCGATATTATATGGATATGCGGGAGAATCTGGTCAGGAATTTGGTGCCCCGGGCCTTGCGTCGGCCGGTATTCGGGTTGCTGGGCAGTCTTTACCCCAAGGCAGATTACCTGCCCCAGATATTTAGAGGCAAGGCGTTTTTATCCAATGTGGCCCGTGATCCCATCGGTGCATATTATTTCAGTGTGAGCGCGGTTCATGATATGGATAAGGCAAAGTTCTTTAATGGCCAGATTATGAAAGAAATCAGGGGATACCAGACATTCGACATGTTCAAAGAGATCTACGACAAAGCTCCGGCACAGGATCATTTGTCGCGGATTCAGTATTTGGATATTAAAACATATCTGTGCGAAGATATTCTGACCAAGGTAGACAGAGCCAGCATGGCAGTGTCGCTTGAGGTGAGGTGTCCGATACTGGATCATGTGTTCATGGAATATGCAGCAAAGATTCCTTCAAATCTGAAACTCAAAGGACTGGAAGGCAAATATATATTCAAAAAAGCCCTTAAAAAGTACCTGCCTGATGAGATTTTGTATCGGAAAAAGATGGGATTCGGAGTGCCGATTCTTGAATGGATGAAGGGGGACTTGAAGGAATATACCCGTACTCTGGTATTGGAAGGGGATGCCAGCCGGACCTATCTGAATCTTCCACATTTAACCCGGATATGGAAAGAGCATCAAAGAGGGGTCCGGAACTGGTCCACGGAGCTTTGGATTGTAATGATGTTTAATCTGTGGCACCGGAAATTTGCCTGATTGCACCTTCTCTCTTGCCGATCCACAGAGATGTCAATCAAAAGATACACAACGAAACAACAGTGATTGATTGACAAATAGAGTCATGCTGTATATCATTTTGGTATACACTTAGGAGATTAAACCATGGCTAAAACCGCAATGACGCATACACGGATAACACCCGAAATTAAAGCAGAGGCTGAGCGCATCATTAAAGGATTAGGATTGTCAATATCCGCAGCTCATGAACTTTTCTATAGACAGATTATAACCCATAAAGGCCTGCCATTTGATTTACGTATTTTTAATGAGGATAGCATACAGGCCATGGATGAAGCCAGAAAAGGGGTTGGGAAAAAATACAACAATGTAACAGATATGTTTGATGATATTATCAACTAATGTTACCGATTCGACCTACAAACAGGTTCAGAAAAGACCTGAAGAAGGCTGTTGCACAGGGTCGAAATATAAAAAAACTGGAAAAAATTTTAGAAATACTATATATCCCCGAGCCTCTGCCTCCAGAATACCAAGATCATAAACTCAAAGGGTCTTGGCATGATTTCAGGGAATGCCATATAGAGCCGGACTGGCTTCTCATTTATGCAATTATCGACTTTGAACTCAGGCCTGCTCGGTTAGGAACACATTCCGAACTTTTCACATAGCGATGTCACGAATCGGTTTTTATGTTATATGGGTGCTTCTGGTAGTTTCCGGAAAAGTCTTGGGTCTGAAAGCATTCAGGGATAGCCCGGATCAGGTGCGGGCGTTATACAATGCAGACTGGGAAAAAGATGTTGACGGGTCTTTGCCCGGGCAGGACTCCAAAGAAGTCGCTGAATATTATGTCAATCGGCATACCGATCTGGTCAGCGGAAAAAAGCCTTATTTGCTGAGGCGGACTTACGTTCACCACCGCACACATCTAAACCACTGGGTGATCGAAAATTTTGTCCTGACCGATCTCTCCTCTTGGTGTCTTTGCGGCTCTGCGAGCAAATAAAAAAAACAGGCGCAAAACCTGGTGTCCCTCTGTTTTTTGAAGCATAATGGATTGAATTTGAAGCGCATATTTTTATTTCTTATATTGGCTTTGACGTTTTGGGCAGGCAGGGACGCCTGTGCCCGGATTTATGAAGTAGGTCCGGGTAAGGCGTTGGAACGGATCGGATCTGTTCCATTTGACAGACTTGAACCGGGGGATTTGGTAAAAATTTATTACCGGGAAAAACCCTACCAGGATCGCATTATCCTTCGCCGCTCCGGTACAGAGGAAGAGCCAATAATAATCAAAGGTATACCTTCTAATGGAAGGCTGCCGATTATAGATGGGAAATTTGCAGGAGCGGCTCAAAGAGAGAATTGGAATCACCGCGGAAGATGGCTGATTAAGATCGGGGATGATCTTCCAGGGGATTATGTCAGGATTGAAAATCTTGTACTGAGAAATGCCAATAATGCAAATTTTACGGTTGATTCCAAAGGAAAACATGAATATACGGCGAATTCTGGAGGGGTGTTTTTAGTAAAGGGAAAACATGTCACTATTTTTAACTGCCGGATTTATGCTTGCGGCAACGGCATTATCAGTGCCTATGCGCCGGATGTGACCCATTTGACAGTCAGGAAATGCCTTATTTACGGCAACGGGGATTTCCAGAACCGGAAAAGTGATCAGGAACATAATGTATATCTTCAGGGAACCCATACCATTGTGGAGTTTTGCCGATTCGGACCGCCGATTGCATGCGGGCAGACATTTAAGGATCGTGGACTTAATACCATTATCCGATACAACTGGATTGAGGGTGGTTTTAACCGGCAGTTGGATCTGGTGGATCATAAAGAATATAAACAGGCCCATGCGTTTGTGTATGGCAATGTGCTTGTCCAGGGACAGATATCCCATAACTATAATATGATTCACTGGGGGGGCGATGCTGGATACAGCCGATCCGGTACATTATATTTTTTTAATAACACGGTTATCGGAAAACACCCGGTAACCCGGTACATTGATGTCCAGTATTCAGACTGCAAGGTTGATCTGAGAAACAATGCGTTTATCGGGCAGGGGAAACTGTGGAATTACCGGGGTGCCCTTAAAGGCCTTCATAACTGGTTGTCAAAAGATATTCAGTCCCCGCAAGAGAAATATCTGGGCATCAGTGGAGACAATCCAGGATTTATGATTGGATTTAAAATACCTTATTTCCCCTATTTAGGGTCGGCGCTTATCAACAATGGGATTTCACATCTCCCTTTGCCGGTGGAATATATGCCGCTTCCCCGCGGAGGCGGTTGGAAACGGTCGGTTGTCCAGGCAATGGATATTGGTGCCTATGAATTCAATCCGGTTATATTGAAAAAACATTTCGGTTCCAAATAACAGCCATGGGCTGACCTGGTCTATGACCTGCTTCTGCAAAATGGGCTTGGTCATATTTTAGGCCATCCGAATTTTTGGTAGGTT
>NZ_DDYV01000270.1:14036-15383 GCF_002348205.1 Desulfobacter sp. UBA2225
TGGCCGATGTTATGACCAAGCCCTGCAAAAATTAACCCATATGTTTCTTCTGGATTTTTAGACACCCCAGTTAAGGTCCGTATAATTCAAATCCGACCACATTCTTTATCATGTTAAAATGGTTGTCTACGCTATAAATACTACAGCCATTCTGTATTCAAGTCTATAGCACCTTTATACTGCTTAATTTCTGAAATTTTCGATTTGCGAATTAACTCTTCGAGTGCTGTGATTATTACTTTAGTTTTTGTTTTAATTTCGGTAACTTTCATTGCTTCAATGAGCAAATCTTCCGGCAAGTCAAGTGTTGTTCTCATGGTGATTCCTCCTGATGCATACTGTCATATGAATTAATGCATACAATGTCAATATTCGAAACAAATATATAAAAATGAAACAAAAATTTCGGATTGTTCATCTGGTATTCTCCTTTTCAACCGGTGGGATGGAAAAGGGTATTGCCACCCTGGTACAGGCCACTCACCACGAAGTTGAACATATTATTGTTTGCACTACGCAGACAGGTCGATCTCAAGAATTACTGCCCGCCGGAACCCGGGTGATATCGATGGAAAAACCAGATGGCAATTCCATTGGTTTTCTTTTCCGGTTATCCGGTTTGCTCAAATCCCTTGATCCGGATGTGGTTCACACCCGAAACTGGGCAGGGCTTGATGGTGTGATTGCAGCCCGTCTTGCAGGGATCCGGGCAGTTGTCCATGGGGAGCATGGATGGGGGATGGCGGATCCGGATGGCTTGAACCGAAAACGGGTATGGATACGGCGGGTATTGTCTTTTCTGATTCGTGAATATACATGCGTTTCCCAGCAGATGGTGTCCTGGCTTAAGGAGGATATAGGCGTCAGGCAGCGGGTGACCCAAATTTATAACGGGGTGGATGATGAGGAGTACAGCCCCCGTAAAAGTAAGGGAGATAATAACGGGGTTGCCGTCTGCGTAGTTGGGAGACTGGACCCCATTAAAGATCATTTAACATTGTTCAAAGGATTTGCGGCACTCAGAAAACAAATTCCAGAGACCCAGTTGTATGTGATTGGAGACGGGCCGGAAAGAAAAAAACTTGAACAGGCATCAGGAGAGGGAACTATTTTTTTGGGGAACAGGCGGGATATTCCTGACCTTTTAAGAAAGATGGATTTGTTTGTCCTGCCGTCCATCAATGAAGGCATCTCTAATACGATTCTAGAGGCTATGGCTACCGGGTTGCCGGTTGCTGCAACCAAGGTGGGAGGAAACATAGAGCTTGTCCAGGACGGCATTAACGGCCGACTATTTGAAGTCGGGGACTGGGAACATCTTTCTGAGATTATGCTTGATTATTGCCT
>NZ_DDYV01000207.1:0-2508 GCF_002348205.1 Desulfobacter sp. UBA2225
TCAGGGCCCCTATCAAAGCCAGCCCGGAATGGCTGGTCAAATGTTCGTCTCCCTCTTTGATGATAAATTCCACTGGAACCATCTTCACCTCCCTGGTGCTGTTTTCAGGAAGGAAAATTATCACAAATATACAATAATGTCAAGTAATTATATCCATCTAAAGCCGGTTTTATGCCACTATTCAGGAATTATCAATGGTTGAAGAATACGTTAAAAAAACAACATAAAGTTGGTTGAAGAATACGAAAAAACAAGATAAAGAAGTGAGCAGTGGCCAGTCTAGGTGATGATGCATTAAGAAAAACATAAGGAGGGATGACAATGACAGAAAAGAAATTATGGAAAGAGGTAAACAGGCGGGACTTCATCAAAGGGGCAGTGGTTGGAGCCGGTGCCGTTGCAACAATGGGTCTGGGATCCGTCGTGAATGCTGAAGCCAAAACGATTGTTCCCAAAAAATGGAATAAGGAAGCGGACGTCGTTGTTCTGGGTTATGGCGGCGCTGGAGCTTGCGCCGCCATCGAAGCCCATAATGCAGGCGCAAAGGTGCTCATCCTCGAAAAGATGAAGCAAGGCGGCGGCAACACAAGAGTTTCCGGAGGCGGTATTTTATGTCCGACAAATACGGAGGATGCCTATACTTATATCACCGGACTTTACAAATTCTCCAATTCCGATATGGACGAAGAACTGGTAAGGTTTTATGCCAAGGAGTCCGTTAAGAATGTGGAATGGATCAAAACGCTCAAAGAGGGAACTGATCTCATGATCTATGGAGGCGCCGGATATCGCAAAGTTCCGGGTGCAAAATCAATGAACAAGTACCAGGTAAAAGGTGCGGGAAAAGGACTTCAGGGCAGTTCACAAAACCTGTGGCAGGTGTTTGCCTACGCGGTAGAAGAGAAACGGAAAATCCCCGTCATGCTGGAAACGCCGGCACAGCGTCTTGTTACAAACAGTTCGGGGGAAGTTATCGGTGTTATTGCAGAATCAAAGGGAAAAGAGATTGCAATCCGGGCGAAGCGGTCTGTTGTCCTGACAACCGGCGGTTACGAATACAACACAAAGGATCTGCAGAACTGTGTCAAGGGCTATCCCATCTATGCTCTCGGCTGCCCCGGCAATACGGGCGACGGCATTCGCATGGCGCAGAAGGTCGGAGCCGGCCTTTGGCATATGAACGGGGTATCTTGTCCTCTGGGCATCAAAACACCTGACTTTGAAGCAGCCTTTGCTGCCATTATCGGAACGTCGCGCCATATTCTAGTGGACAAGCACGGTAATCGGTTTGTTGACGAGAAGTCGGTGGAAACCCATGCGGGGCTGCTTGCGGTAGATCATTTTGATACCCACGCGCTGGAATATCCACGCATTCCCTGCTACGTGATTTTTGACGAGACCGCGCGAAAAGCCGGACCCATCACAGCTCTTCCGGGGATGGGTTACGCCGGTCAGCAGTACAAATGGAGCAAAGATAACAGCGCTGAAGTTCAGAAGGGCTGGATACTGAAAGGCGATACCCTGGCGGAGTTGGCCGGTAAAATCAAGACAATGAATAATGGTGCCCTCGAAAAAACAGTGGCCAAGTGGAATGAAGATATGGCTAAAGGTACTGATACGGTTTTCCATCGGCCGATTCGGTCGGGAGACCCATCCAGTCCGGCATACAAGGAACTTGCAACTGCCCTTTGGTCCGCGCCGATTGATGTGCCGCCTTTTTACGCAATCGAGCTCTACCCGGCCCTGCTCAATACCCAGGGCGGGCCAAGACGCAATACTAATGCACAAGTGCTCGACGCCTTTGGAAAACCAATCCCGCGTCTATACAGCGCCGGTGAACTTGGTTCGATGTGGGGCATCATTTATCAGGGTGCGGGCAACATCGGTGAATGTATTGTGGTCGGACGCGTTGCCGGGAAGAATGCCGCCGCAGAGAAGCCGTGGAAATAAAAAACTAATTTAAGCGCTGAACCGGGGGGCCGCAAAGCACAATGTAGCGCCTCCGGTTCATTTTTTAAGGAATGGTTACTGATGAAAAAACGATTACTCCTCAGCGTCCGGACAGGCGTTATTTTGATGGTATTAATGCTGCTCAGTCTTACCGCCTGGCAGGGATCAAGCTATGGAGGGGCTGAAGAAAAAATTTTTCTGGCCGACCGGCATCAGATGAAGGGCATTGCCTGTGCCTCTTGTCACAAGGAAAATCCTCCGAAGGCAGCCGTTCCCACCGCAGTATGCATTGATTGCCACGGAGCCTATGCAACGATTGCCGGGAAGACGAAAAAGATCGAACCTAATCCCCATGCATCTCACTTGGAGGAACTGTCGTGCGAGAGCTGCCACCACGCTCATAAATCGCCGGAAAATCATTGTTTGTCCTGTCATTCGTTTGAATTCAAGGTACCTTGAATGAGTATGGGATAATAGATATAGATAATAGTTTCAGACTGTGGTCTTTGCCACAGTCTCCGCTAATATTAACAACGGCTTTGCCCGTGTCAAGCTTGT
>NZ_DDYV01000043.1:0-4729 GCF_002348205.1 Desulfobacter sp. UBA2225
GGTGTGGATTTCATCCAGACCCAGTGTATCTTTAACACAGCTAAATTTGAAACGTGGATGAAACAGGTGGTTGACCGCGGCCTGCATGAAAAAGTGGCTATCCTTGCCGGTATCACCCCCATGAAATCCCTGGGCATGGCTAAGTATATGAAGAGCAAGGTGCCCGGCATGGATATTCCTGATGAGGTTATCGACCGTCTTGCCGGTGTTGATAAAGACAAACAAGCCCAAGAAGGCATCAAGATGGCCATTGAGCAGATGCAGCGCCTTAAGGAATGCAAAGGCGTAAAAGGTTTCCATATTATGGCCATTGAATGGGAAGAAAAGGTTCCCGAACTGGTGAAAGGTGCAGGTCTTTATCCCAGACCTCAAGTTTAAAAAAAAGATGCTGATGTAGCAGTTTTTGCCGACTCACTCAAGGCAACAGCTGCCTCATATAATATAAAATAAAAAAACAGACCAGGCACAATTTATTGCCCGGTCTGTTTTTTATTTTATAAGAATATGGTATTGATGAATATGATATCAAATAAACGATTTTAGAATATAATTGAAGGAGTTGTCTTTTGATGGAAAGCCATGATTTTTGGAACGTTCACTCTCTTACATTAATTGAAATGGCCTACGAATCAAGTTCCAGAGAGCGGATTGACAATCCGGATGGATATGGGACCCGGACCGGGGTATGTGGAGACACTGTAGAGTTCTTTATCATGGTTGACGACAATAATTGCCTTAGTTCTATTTCCTTTGACTTCAACGGCTGCGTATATACGGCAGCATGCTGCAATACAGTGGTGCGCCTGGCCCAGGGGCATTCCGTTGATAATGTTTGGAATATTACTGACGATATGGTGAAAGCCTATCTTCAGACCTTGCCTGAAGACCATTATCATTGCGCAGAACTTTGTGTTGGTGCTTTTTATCTGGCATTGACCGACTACCAGAATAAAAGATCAATGAAAAAAAGTTGTAAACAGGTTTAATTTTTTCTTTGTAGCATGTCGTAATAGCGCCTGAATAAAATCCCGTGTTTAGGCGTAAAGAAATAGTGTAAAAATTTTTTTTGTAAACGGATATTATCTATTCCGTCATTGCGCCGGAAACAAAATTTCAGGCTGGTCTGATCTACCAGGCAGCCGTTATCATGCATGTTGCAGCAATAAACCGGACCATTCCGTCATGCCCGGGCTGGGATACTTCCAACATGGCCATGTGCACAGGTGATAATGAAATCTCAGGCAAAATCACCAGAGCCTTTGCCTTTAGCCAATGCCTTTCATATCCAGTGCCCAAGCTGTCATGTAAAAATCTGTTTATCAGGTTCGAGAGAACCTTTTTTATGCTTGATTTAATTTTAGGATTGAAAAAAATTAAAACCTTCTTTATCAAGCAATAATATGTGAAACTGCATTCAGGCACCATTATGTTTGAGATAAACATTATGGTGTTTGGGTATTTGACAATCATAAAACTATTATTACCATAGAAACCATATAAAAATTCGGGAGATTGCATATGGCCAAAAAAATGACCATTTCTGATGCCGTTGAGGTGTTTGACTTATATGACTTGTATGAAGAAATTATTGACGCTTATGAAGCCGATTTCTATACCCGGTCCGAGATGGAAGCCGATCTTAGGGACCTGATTGAAGAACACGATGAAATATATGAGTTTTCCGCAGATGAGGATGACGGCTATTCTGAAAGCTTTGAACGTAATCTCAAAGAGGCCATTAGTATGATTTTCGATGATCACGGCCTTGATCTCGATCTTGATGATCAGTTCATGGATGAGGATGATATTGATGTGTATGATGATGAACCCATGGTCGGCAGCCCTGGTCGGGATGAGGATGAAGAAGCCTTTGGGGAAGACGAAGATGAAATGTTTTAAGATAAAGGACTGAGTGTTTGGATATTCAACAGTTTAAATACGGTGCAGACAATCTGGGTTACCTGGTTTACAGCGAAAAATCCTGCATTGCCATCGACCCTGGGGCCCCGGATGATATGGCCAAATTTGCCATAGAAAAAAACATTCCCATTGACATTGTCACCAATACCCACACCCATGCGGACCACACTAAAGGAAACAATGTCCTTTTAAAGAAAACTAACGCGCGTTTTATTGACTGTACAACGCTTTCTCAGGGGCAGGTTCTTGACCTTAAAGACGCAACCGGACTTGAGGTGATGCTGACCCCCGGGCATACCATGGATTCACTTTGTTTCAAAGGAGATGGGTTTATTGTAACCGGTGATACCTTGTTCAACGCCACGGTCGGCAATTGTTTTTCAGGGGATCTTGAATCTTTTTTTAATTCTTTAAAGCAGTTGATGGCCCTGCCCGGCGATACTCTGGTTTATGCCGGACACGATTATGTTCTTGAATCTTTAAAGTATGCCAAAATTATTGAACCGAACAACCCGAATTTGAAGGGGTATGCGTCTGCATATAATCCGGATCATGTTGTTTCCCGCCTGTCTGAAGAACTTAAGGTAAACCCTTATCTGCGTTTTAATACCTCATCCATGATTGAACGGCTTAAAGAAAAAAATTTGCCAAGAGAAACTCAATTCCAAAGGTTTTCTTCTGTTATGGAAGTATTCTAACTATTCGGTTAAAAAATTGCTTGATAAAAATAAAAAGCCGAGAGCATGTCATTCTGATTCGGGTTTTGCTCTGGGGCGACATATTACCATTGAATATTACGATTGCGCATCCGACATCCTTCTTGACAAGAACGGGGTAGAATCAATTCTGCGTAGGGCTGCCCGGGAAAGCGGGGCAAAAATTGTCAGCAGTTCCTTTCATCAGTTTGAACCCCAGGGGGTCTCCGGGGTCGTGATTATTGCAGAATCTCATTTTACGGTTCATGCCTGGCCTGAGCATAATTATGCAGCCGTAGATATTTTTACATGTGCTGACAATATTGATCTGGATACAGCCATTCATTCCATCAAAGTACAATTTTCATCCCAGCGGGTCTTTATCTCTTCGGATCAAAACAGGGGGATACTGCAGCCTATGTTGGGAAGCTGTATGGCAAACAGTGATGAAAAGGTGATGGATAGGCGAACACTTCCCATGGCCTGGAAAAAAGTGTGTGAAAACACAAACCCCTGGGGAATGTCCACATCCGTTGATGTATATGACTGCAGTTCTGATATGATAAAAGATCCGGACTGTATAAAAAAAATTGTCAGCAGGCTGTGTGAAAAGCTTGGTATTGTTGACACGGAAAATACATCTTCGGTTCATTATGATGAAACCGAAACGGCTGCCGGTTTCTCCATGACACGATCCATTGAAACATCCGGGATATCGGGGTATTTTGCCCATGCAACCCATACCGCATATCTGGATATTTTTTCCTGTAATACATATGAGCCCCGTGAATTGGCAGAATTTGCTCTGTCATATTTTGGGGGTAACCACTACAAGATGCGGGTGGCTTTAAGACAATAGGTTGGAAATCGATAGGCTGTTACGGAATAGATAAATGACAAATTCAGGCAATATACATAAAGGCTGGTTTTCAGAAATTTGCCCCATGTGGGAGGGCATTGCCGTTTCCTTGAAGGTGGAAAAGCTTCTTTACAGTAAAAAAAGCATGTTTCAGCAAATTGACCTTTATCAGACCCGTTCCCACGGCCGTATGCTGGTGCTTGACGGTATTATTCAGTTAACGGAACAAGATGAGTTCAGTTACCATGAAATGATGGCGCACCTGCCCCTGTTATCCCACCCAAATCCTGAACATGTGCTTGTTGTCGGTGGGGGAGATGGCGGTGTTTTGCGTGAGATTAATCGTCATGATGATGTCCGCTTTATTGATTTTTGTGAAATTGATCAAGAGGTTATTAATGTTTCAAAACAATTTCTGCCATCTATAGCTTGTGGATTTAACGATCCCAGGGTTACTGTTCATATAAGAGACGGGGCCGCCTTTGTCCGGGAATGCTCTGGTTGTTATGATGTCATTATTGTTGATTCCTCGGACCCTGTTGGCCCTGGAGAAATTTTGTTTAAAAGTCAGTTCTACCGGGATTTAAAGCATGCGCTTAAGCCCGGTGGTCTGATTGCCACCCAAGGCGAAAACTTTTTCCTTCATCCGGACTGGGTTGAAAAACTGATGGGTGTTACACGATCGTTGTTTCCCATATATGCCTATGCAAACATTATTGTCCCCACATATACCGGCGGTCACATCGGTATATGCATGGGATCTTTGGGCCCTAAACTTACGACACCGGCACGTCGAGTGCCCCAAGTGGTTCAATCTCAACTTAAATACTATAGCCCGGAGGTGCACCGTGCGGCCTTTGTGCTTCCCTATTTTGCAGAAAAAATACTGAAAGACAAAGGCGTATGAGGACAGAAAATCTTGATGGGCTTGAGATAAAACTTGTGCGCACGGTGCCTGTGGATCAGCTTGGAGCCATCTACAAGGATGCCGGATGGTGGCAGGATAATTATAAAATATCAGACGAATTTTTGCGCCGAATTCCTGAACAATCGGCATTGTTTGCAGGTGCCTTTTTGAAAAAAAAAATAATTGGAATGGGAAGAGCCCTTTCCGATCTTTGTAGTGATGCTTATATTCAGGATATAGCTGTACTGTCAGCCTACCGGAAATTTGGCATCGGTACCCTGATTGTGACTTTTCTGATCCAGGAACTTAAAAGAAGGGGAGTGGACTGGATTGGATTGATCGGTGAGC
>NZ_DDYV01000295.1:0-6136 GCF_002348205.1 Desulfobacter sp. UBA2225
GCGAGCTCCAGGAACGTATCACATCAACTGACAAAGGTTCCATCACCGCTGTACAGTGCGTTTATGTACCTGCCGACGACTTGACTGATCCGGCTCCTGCTACCACATTTGCTCATCTTGACGGAACTGTTGTTCTTTCCCGTCAGATTGCTGAGCTTGGTATTTATCCTGCAGTGGATCCCCTTGACTCCTCTTCAAGAATTCTTGACGCAGCATACATTGGTGAAGATCACTATAAGGTTGCCCGGGTTGTGCAGCAGACCCTGCAAAAGTACAAAGAACTCCAGNNTACGTTCCCGCCGACGACCTCACGGACCCGGCGCCGGCGACGACGTTCGCGCACCTCGACGGAACGGTCGTTCTTTCCCGGCCGATTGCGGAGTTGGGCATTTATCCCGCCGTGGACCCGCTGGATTCCTCTTCCCGCATACTGGATGCCAACTACATCGGCGAGGATCATTACCGCACCGCGCGCCAGGTGCAGCGGATCCTGCAAAAGTACAAAGAACTCCAGGACATCATTGCCATCCTTGGTATGGATGAATTGTCTGACGAAGATAAACTTACTGTACAGCGGGCCAGAAAGCTGCAGAAGTTTCTCTCCCAGCCCTTCCATGTAGCTGAAACCTTTACCGGTATGGCCGGTGTGTTTGTAAAGGTTGAAGATACCGTCAGATCTTTCAAAGAGATTATCGAAGGTAAGCATGATGACCTTCCCGAAAATGCTTTCTATATGGTTGGATCCATCGAAGACGCCATTGCAAAAGCCAAAGCTCAATAACCATTCGGAGGTTGATTATGGCTGATAAATTTTTTCTTGAAGTTGTAACGCCGCAAAAGGCAGTGGTCAGTGAAGATATCCAAAGTATTTCAGCGCCTGGCAGCGAAGGTGAATTTTGTGCCTTGAAAGGGCATACAACCTTTTTGACCTCACTGAAAACAGGTGTCATCCGTTATAAAGATGCAAGCGGTAATGAGCGCATTCTCTTTGTGAGTGGCGGATTTGCCGAAGTCCTTCCGGATAAGGTAACCATTCTCGCTGAATCGGCTGAACGCTCTCAGGAGATTGATCTTGGCAGGGCAAAAGAAGCCCAGGTTCGTGCTGAACAACGGTTGAGGGACAAGGCGGCACAGATAGACATTATTCGTGCCGAGGCTGCTTTGCAGCGAGCTCTGTTCCGGATTAAAATTGCAGGTACTCACTAAGAATATTCGGTTTGTCTGATGGTTTGATAACCACCAGGTCTATAATGCCGAAAATACGGAGTAAAAAAGGGATGCCTTTATGGGCATCCCTTTTTGTTTTCATCACCTATAAAGAAGCAGGGGGAGGTAATGAACAATATAGCAGTTATCATACTGGCTGCAGGAAAAGGCAGCCGCATGAAATCGGATTTAGCCAAGGTACTCCACAAGGTCGCTGGTGAAAGCATGGTTAACCACGTGATTGAAGCCGCTCTTGATGTCTCTTCGGGTCATATTCATGTCGTGGTAGGGCACCAGGCAGAAAAAGTGCAAAAAGAGGTTCAAAATAAATATAATGTTCAATTTGCCTTTCAAAAAGCGCTTATGGGAACAGGGGATGCGGTCAAGGTTGCATTGCCCGGAATTGATCCCTGTATTCAACATATCTTGGTTTTGTGCGGTGATGTTCCGTTGATAAAAAGCCAGACCCTATTGGATTTGGTTTCGGCACACAGGAACCTAATGGCTGATTTGACTGTTCTCGCAGCAAAAATTAAAAACCCGACCGGCTACGGCAGAATTATTCAGGATGACGACGGACAACTCCTTGCCATACGCGAAGAGGCGGATGCAACTGATTTGGAAAAGCAGATTAATATCATTAACTCCGGGATTTTTTGTTTTGAAAAACGATTTCTTGAATCGGCTATAAGACGTATTAAGAACAACAATAGTCAGGGAGAATACTATCTTACCGACCTTGTAGAAGTCGCTGTCCAAGACAGAGTTAGAACATTTGTTAGGATCATAGACGACTCTGAGCAGGTTATCGGCGTTAATACGATTGAACAGTTAAACCGCATCAATAAATCGTTTCATAAGTCTCCGAAGGAATTATCTTGACTTTCATCAGGCTGCTTAATATATTAGTAGTTAATTAATTACCATTTTATGAGACTTAAGAAATTGAATAATGAGGATATAGCAGCCAAGTTTGATGACATTAACATCCACGTGGACTTTTTAATAGAGTCCTGCCAAAGTCTTCAAAAAGAAAACGCAGAGCTCTCTGTTAAAATTAGAGAACTTGAAGATCAGTTGGAACAGAAAATTAAAAAAGAAGATGTCTATGTCGACCGGGAGTCTATGATGAATGAAAAAATTAACGGGCTCCTTTCAAAACTGGATGGTTTCTCGGAAACCGTATCCGGGGGATGACAAATTAAAAAACGTTTGAATATATATATTCGGTAAAGGGCTTTCCTTGGATGAGATCGTTAAAATTGAGCTTTTTGGGGAAGAATTTAAGTTTAAACCGGATACAGAGCAAGTATATGATCCGGTAAAAATTGCAGCCCATGTCAAGGAATATATAGAAGAAGCAGAAAGCCTTTTCCAAAATAAAACCAGCAGTAAAAACAGAATGGCTATTCTGCTTCTTGCAGCCATGAATTTATCTAAGGATTATCATGAACTGCATTTGAAGTATTCAGACCTTCAAAAAGACATTGAAAGCAGAGTATCATCCTTATTGGAGAAAATAGACAAGACAATGAAATAAAATTTCATTGGTCTAAAATTATAACAACCCCCTGCGATGTGCGTGATTGTATGACAGACTTTGTCCTAACGCATAAAAACCTAGGGGGATCACGCTGATACTGGTGCGCAGGTTCCCTTTTAAGGGAAAAGCCTAAAGGTATTATTGATTCCCCGTCTTTTGGACCCTTGGTTCAAAGCCTTAAGAAACAACACGGCAGTTGCGGGGGAATTGTTATGATCTTAAAGACGCTTTGCCGTACCTCCTTCTTATCCTAACGTATTATTCCATTTCTTTTTTAGCAAGATAAAACACGGGTACATATTTTTTTTGTAACCCTCTTATTCCAGGAGAGAAATTGTATGAGTTTTACAATGATGCTTGCATTCATGATGGTGCTGCTGGCTGTCGGTGCCGTCATTTTATATGTGATAAAAGGAAAAATTGATCAGCAGAGACGTGATTTTTTAGAAGAGCAACGCGTTGGCATGGACGAGGCGGTTAAAAAAGCTGAAACTCTCCTTAGGGAAGCTAAATTGGAGGCCCGCTCTCGTCTGCTGGAAATGAAAAGCATCTTTGATGCTGAGACTGAAGAGACACGGGCTGAGTTGAAAAAAGAGGAGCGAAGGCTTTCTAAGAAAAGTGAAAAGCTTGACAAGCTTGAAGATCAATGTGCCAAAAGAGAAAAATCCATAGAAAAAAATGAACGGGACATTGCGGAAAAACTTGAATCTGTAATCCAAAAAGAAAAATCCTATACGCAACTTCTTGAAGAGACAAAAAAAGAGCTTGAAAAGGTCTCCGGGATGACCCTTGAGCAGGCCAAAGAGCTGCTGCTTAAAACCATGGAGGATGAAGCCAGGCACGAAGGTGCTAAAATGGTTAAAAAGATCACTACCGAAGTCAGGGAGAAAGCAGATAAAGAGGCTAAAAAGATTCTATCGACTGCGATTCAACGCTATGCGGGCGACTATGTTGCTGAACGCACCGTTTCTGTTGTTAATCTGCCCGGAGATGAAATGAAGGGTCGAATTATCGGCAGGGAAGGTCGCAATATCCGTGCTTTGGAAGCCGCAACCGGTATTGATCTGATTATTGACGATACTCCGGAAGCTGTCATTTTGTCAGGATTCAACCCCGTCAGGCGGGAGGTGGCGAGGATTTCCCTTGAAAAATTGATTTCAGATGGAAGAATTCATCCCGCTCGTATCGAGGATGTTGTGGCGCGTGCAACGGAGGAGGTTGATCTTGCAATTAAAGAAGCCGGCGAGCAGGCTGCGTTTGACTTGGGTGTGCACGGGATTGATCCGGAACTTATCAAAGTGCTTGGCAAGCTCAAATTCAGAACCTCCTATGCCCAGAATGTTTTGCAGCATTCTATTGAAGTGGCGTTTTTGGCCGGTATTATAGCTGCTGAACTTGGTCTGGACATAAAGCTTGCCCAGCGCATGGGGCTGCTTCACGATATTGGCAAGGCCGTGGATCATGAAGTAGATGGCGCACATGCCATTATTGGCGCCAAGCTTGCTAAAAAATATGGTGAAAGCGAAAGCGTTGTTAATGCCATTGCTGCCCACCATGAAGACCAAATGCCTGAGAGTGTATATGATTTCATTGTACAATCCGCTGATGCGCTTTCCGGAGCCAGGCCCGGTGCCAGAAAAGAGAGTCTTGAAAACTACGTAAAACGGTTGGAAGATCTTGAAAATATCGCTAATAGTTTTGACGGCGTGGTAAATACCTATGCCATTCAGGCCGGGCGTGAGATTCGGGTCATTACTGAAAGTGAAAAAATTACTGATGAGAGTGCAATGCTGCTTTCAAAAGATATTGCCCGCCAAATTGAAGAGAATCTGACATTTCCGGGCCAGGTCAAAGTTGTTGTTATTCGGGAAACCAGAGCGGTTGAATATACCAGGAAATGATAAGGAAGAAAGAGCATGAGTGTTTTATCGATTTTAAAAGAACGTGGATTTATTGAGGCAACAACCCATGCCCAGGAGCTTGAAGACTATTTAGAAAATAACAGGGCTACCTGTTATATCGGTTTTGACCCAACCGCTTCAAGTCTGCACGTTGGAAGTCTTGTGTGTATTATGGCACTGGCCCACATGCAACGCGAGGGGCATCGCCCCATTGGACTTGTCGGCGGCGGGACAGGGCTTATTGGGGATCCATCCGGTAAAACAGAGCTGCGCAAAGTGCTTACCCAGGATCAGATTGATGAAAACAAAGCCGGCATCCGCGAACAATTGTCCAGGTTTATTGATTTTTCCGAAAATAAGGCATTGATGCTTGATAATGCGGCATGGCTAACCAATTTGGGATACATTTCGTTTTTAAGAGATATTGGTCGGCATTTTTCCATAAATAAGATGATCAAAGCAGAAAGCGTTAAATCCAGAATGGAATCAGACGATGGTCTCACTTTCATTGAATTTAACTATATGTTGCTCCAGGCTTACGATTTCATGGAACTTGCCAAAACCCATGACTGTCTGCTTCAGATGGGCGGAAGTGATCAATGGGGTAACATTGTGGCAGGGATTGATCTTGTCCGTCGTACGCTTGGTAAACAAGCTTTTGGGATCACTTTTCCATTGATAACCACAGCGTCCGGTATAAAAATGGGGAAAACCCATAAGGGGGCTGTCTGGCTTGATCCTGAACGATTTTCTCCTTATGAATATTATCAATTCTGGGTAAATACTGATGATATGGATGTGGCAAGATTTCTGGCACTATTTACTTTTCTGCCCATGGAAGAGATCGAAGTTGTAAGAAAATTGGAAGGGGTGGATTTGAATAAAGCCAAAACTATTCTTGCATATGAGGCAACTAAAATTGCCCATGGAGAAGATGAGGCCCGGAAATCCCTTAAAGCGGCAGCGTCTATGTTTGGATCCATTGAGGTGCCTTCTGATCTTCTGTCTTCTGCAAGTATCCCCCGGGGGATGCTTTCCTTTGGGGCTGATGAGTCATTGCCTACCAGTACCTTTAATAAGGGGGATGCGGTGGACAAGATGTTTGTGGTTGACCTGTTTTGCGACGCAGGTCTGTGCAAGTCCAAATCCGATGCCCGTCGTCTCATCAAACAGGGTGGGGCGTATATTAATGGTGAAAGACTCGGTTCCTTTGATCAGATTGTTACAGAAGCGGACGTAAAAGACGATGAAATTCTGCTTCGAGCAGGAAAGAAAAAGTATCACAAAATTATTTTAAAATAATTTAAAAAAAGGTTTGACAAAACCTGAACACGGATGTATATTGTCCAGGTTTTGTTGAACAGGAAACACCAGACAGAATTTTGATCTTTGAAAATTGGTCAGTGAAAAAGAAAAGAGCGGGTCAATGACAATGCGCTTTGGAGTGTAACAGCTTTAAGTGCAGACCTTAAAAAGTTTTAGTAAA
>NZ_DDYV01000044.1:0-2650 GCF_002348205.1 Desulfobacter sp. UBA2225
GCACCCCACTTAACCGTGGTTGAACTTGAATTTGTTATAAAAATGAAGATTTTAAGAACTTTCTGCAACCTTTCATGCATGAGTTCTTATGAATCCGAAAACTGTTTTTTGTCCCCATGAGGATTGTGTTGCTCGTGGTCATATAGGCAAAGGCAATATCACAATTCACTCTAAAAAAGAGAAACGCTATCGCTGCAAGGAGTGTGGCAGGACATTCAGTGAGCGAAAAGGTAGTGCGTTATATCGTTTGCACAGACCGGCGGAGATGATGGTGACCGTACTGAAGCTTTTTGATCAACGACAATTATTTTTTCCCCTCAACGACAATTAAAATTCCCGTTCCCCATTCTTTATAACCTGTTTATTTTGTATTTGTTTTCCATTATTCCCTTGCTATTTTTTGTAACATTGATAATATCCCCACCCCAGCCCGGAGGATAGGGCAACTGCTGGGAAGCACCCCCGAGCGCCGTGACTGGTGACGAAGACATGGGGGCAGTATGCACTTTACTGTATGCTGTCCTTCCCCCATGTTTTTGTCTTTAATGCGTAAAATCCTCGCGCCCTAGCGCGAAACAAATACTCCGTAGGGCCGCCGGAGGCATTGGGCCTTTCTTCATTTTTCTGGTTGGTACTTAAAACCCGCTTCAATCAGTATATATTCCAAAACTATCCCAACCTCACCTCTTTTTTTGAGTTCATCAAGCATCCACTGCTGGATTCGTGCATTTACAGGAACCCGCTTTAGATGTGTCGGCAATTTGGGTTTTGGTTTTCCTCTATATCCGCCACGCATACCGTCTCCTTTGAAAAACACCCGAAAGCTCTGCTATGAAAGAACCATAGATAAATGTATTACGCTTAGGAAAAATAGGGAGAAAAATAGGGGACAGACCACTATTTTTTAATTGTATCTTCTTTCAAACCAGTGTAAATTGGCATTATGCCAAGACGTCCGAGAATAGTAGTTTCCAACATCTCTCTTCACATTATTCAAAGGGGGAATAACAAGCAGGCCTGTTTCTTTGCCGATGATGACTACTTGTCTTATCTTGAATGGCTTAAGGAGTATGCGTTAACCTCGGGTTGTCTAATCCACGCTTACGTTTTGATGACAAATCATGTCCATCTGTTGCTGACCCCTAAAAGCAGCAGCAGTGCCGGAGATTTGTTAAAACGACTGGGTCAACGGTATGTTCAATATATCAACCGAACCTATAGAAGAACGGGTACCCTATGGGAAGGAAGGTATCGATCCTGCCTGGTTCAAGAGGAGAAATATTTGTTGACATGTCAGCGGTACATAGAACTGAACCCGGTCCGTGCGGGTATTGTAGAGCATCCGGGTGAATTTAGATGGTCGAGTTATCGTCATAATGGGCAGGGAGAAATGTCGGATTTAATTACACCACATATTCTTTATCAGAGTCTTGGTGAGACAAATGACCAAAAGCAATCAATTTATAGGGAATTATTCGCGTATGGATTGGAACCTGATGAAATAGCTCAAATCAGAAAAGCCACGAATGGAAATTTTGCATTGGGGGCCAAACGATTTCAGGATGAAATCAGCAGAATGATAGGCAGGCGTGCTTTTCCGGGTAAATCTGGCAGACCGAAATCAAAAAATTGATAAAAAAAGTGGTCTGTCCCCTATTTTTCCCCTATTTTTCTTTTCCATTAAAATTGAAATACTCAAAATTTATGAAAAGTATAAAGATGCCATCGACAGATGAAGTGCATCTATATGTTTTTTTGCAAGATCAAAATCGTAATCCTCCAGTGATAGGGTAACTGCATTCATTGTTTTTGCATATTGTTCGATCCCGGGCATTTCCTGCAACTCAGCGACTGCCCGTAACGCCGCGATGTCTGATTCATCAATCATCAAACACAGCTTTTTAATCATATGAACGGTCTTTTCCGGGATGGCGGAATCAGCGGATGGCGTGGCATCTGCCGCTAAATCGGGGGAGGGGGCTGCCAAAGGAGTCAAAGCCACCATGATCCGGGAAAGCGCTTGTACGATGTCTTGAAGTAATTGATTAATCTCTTGCTCCGGCTGATGATTCCGGCAGGCTGATTCAAGTATGCCTGCCTTTTCCCTGATGCCATGGGCGCCGATATTGGCGGCTACCCCTTTAAGGGTGTGCGCGAATCTCATGGGCGCTTTTTCATCTTTTTCCTGCCTGGCCGCATCAAACTCTTTTTCAAAGTCATGGTAACGATTATAAAATTTGCGTAATAGCTTAAGATAGAGTTCTTGGTTGCCTTGAACGGTCTCCATGCCTGCCGTGATGTTTATTCCCGGGATGTTACCTAATTTGTTTTCAGTTTTCTGGGAAGGGGCCGGCTGCATTGAACTTGACGGTTTAATCCATTTATCCATAGCCTTGAAAAGTTCCTGGACCCGGATGGGCTTGCCGATGTGATCATTCATTCCGGCAGCCATTGATTTTTCCCTGTCTCCGGCCATGACGTCGGCGGTCATGGCAATGATGGGAAGGTCTTTGAATCGTTTGTCTCCGCGGATTTTCCTGGTGGCGGTGTAGCCGTCCATCACCGGCATCTGGCAGTCCATCAGCACGCCGTCGTAGGTCTGTTCGGCGAGCTTCGCCAGGGCCTCGCGGCCATTGCTGGCGACCTGCAC
>NZ_DDYV01000060.1:0-4798 GCF_002348205.1 Desulfobacter sp. UBA2225
TAACGGCTTCGGCCAACAGTGCCTGGCCCATCTCGCCGCTTGCGCGTATGCCCTGGTCACGCAGTGCATTGCCCAGATTGTTCTGGGTCATGGCCCAATCCTGTGGCAGCTGATCGCGGGTATAGACTTGCAACGCATTTCGATAGCAAAGAATTGCTTGTTTTAAATGGTCGTGCGTTTTTTGCGCTTCAGTTCGGATGCCTTGTTGTTCATTGGCATTTCCTATTTTAGTCTGAATAGCACCCCACAATCGTGGCTGTTTATCCTTAACAATAAAGGAAAGGGCGTTTTCATAATTTTCAATTGCTTTATGAAATTCGTAGTTGTTGTAAGCGGCATCTCCGGCAAGACGCAAATCAGAGATAATGTCATCCGCCAATTGTTGTTCTTGGGTCTTTAATGCCGTCCATTTTGTTATTTTTCCGTTTGCGGATTTGTTGAATAACGACTCGGCCTTACCAAACTGCTTTTCAGCAAAGGCTGCCAAACCGAGCTTGTGGAAATCATTCTCCTTGCTTTTTGTTTCCGCTACCCACTTGTCGATTTCCGCTTTGGCCTGTTCGGCGCTAAATCCATATTTGACCGCCCATTCTTTTATCGCCTGTGAAAAGTCGATATCCTGTGGCGTTCCATCTGGCCGGATTTGCTCTTTGCTCTTTTCGGCCAACGTTTTAATAAAATTTTCGATTCTGTCTTCAGACCAAAATTTTTTGGAGCCGACCGGCAGCAAGCGTATCTCGACAACCTTTTTTTCCAAATCCGCCGGGATAGGATGTTCCCCTTCCAACGGATATTGAATGCAATAGCCGTCCTTGGCGACCAGAAACGTCACGGTTTCTCCTGCTTTGAAACCGTCCGGTATGAACATTCGAAACAGGCCATGGGCTTTGGTTCTTAGCGTATCACCGGTCTCCTTGATGGTAACATCGACGCCTTCGGCAGGACTTGTCTTGTCATGCTTATCAATAAGTACGACGCAGCCTTTAATATGTTCACCATAGGAAAAAACAGGTGTACATAAGAGGATCAACAGGAACACAAAATAGAAAAATTTTTTCATTTTGCCGCCTTCATGGTGAAGCTGATGGTTGTATTGCCAAGGGTCGCATACTGTTCATGGGGTTTATAGCCATCCTTCTGTGCCAGTATTTCCATGGTCTTCTGGTGGGTTTCTTTGATTTTAAGCTCAAATCTTCCCATGCTGTCGGTTTTGACTGTTACGCCGATTTGCGGAACTGAGACGCTCACATCCGCTACCGGCTCGCCTGTTCCTGAGCGTATTGATCCGGCAATCACCTGTTCGTACGGTTTGGCCGGCACCTTGTTTTTTTCGGGATCCGGCGCTAAAGGGCTCATCCACCACCACAATACAACTGCAAACAGAGCAAGGCCTCCGGCCGCCTTGACGGCAACTTGCCCAAGCTTCGAGTTCCCGGCGAATTCAATATTTATGTCACCCGTTAAAAAATAACCAAAAAAGGCAGCAAGCAGGGCGGATAACAAGGCCAGCAATCGGTGCTTGAATTCAGGCAGTGTTGGCGGGGCGAAAACGAAGACACCAATGAGGAAAATAAATAGTAAGGAGCCGAATATCCATGTCGCAAGAGAGGTCTGCTTGGACTTGGTCCATTTTTGACGGGTTTTGATTGCCATAGCATGCCGCCTTTCACTTTCATGAAAAGAATTAACCTAATTTTTTGATCTAACTATCCCTTCCACTCTGGGGTTTTGATTTATCTAATCAGAAAACTCTGCTCATTTTTCCCAGCCGCCAAACAGATGAAGATGCAGGTGGAAGATCTCCTGGCCCCCGCCTTTTTCCACATTAAAGAGCAGCTTATACCCGGAGTTGTTTATCCCCTCTTTTTGGGCCATCTTTGCGGCCAGGGTGAAAAGTCCCCCCACAAGTTGGGTATGCGCAGGTTCAATGTCGTTAACGCTGCGGATATGGGTTTTGGGCACGATCAGCAGGTGGACGGGGGCTTTGGGGTGGATATCCCTGAACACCACATAGTCGTCGTCCTCATAGAGCATGTCGCTGGGAAGTTCATGGGTTGCAATTTTACAGAAAAGACAATCGTCAGGCATGTTTTTTCTCCAATACAATATTTTTAATCCAAACAGGCCTCAGGAAAGCCCATTAATGGCTTCCATGAGATTTTCCATGGCTGTTGTGGCGTTCTCCTGGATGAATATATCCGTTATCCAGTTGGTATATTCCGACGGTTCCGGGTTGATCTCTATAATGGTGGTGCCTCGGTCCTTGGCCCTGGGGGGGATTATATTGGCAGGTGCCACCGTGCCTGTGGTGCCGATAAGTATCATGCAGTCCGCTTTCTGGGACGCCTCAAAAGACTTGGACGCCGCATATTCGGGAATAGCCTCCCCGAAAAACACCACATCCGGCTTCATCAGACCACCGCAAGTCAAGCAGGTGGGGGGCAGACGATTCATGTCCACCCGGGCCACATTCACTTTTTGTCCGCAGTTCAGGCAGATGATCTGTTTTAACGACCCGTGGAATTCGTAAACTTCTTTGTTGCCGGCATCCTTGTGCAGGTTGTCGATATTTTGGGTGATGACTGATTTTAACAGGCCTCGCTGCTCCATCTCCGCCAGGGCATAGTGGGCGGTGTTGGGCAGGACCTGGCCGAACAGGTCATAGAAAATATCCCTGATAATCTCCCAGGACCTGGTCGTGTTCTGGAGAAAATAATCAATTTCAAAGGTTTGGGGGTCGTATTTATTCCACAGCCCGTTTCTGCCCCGAAACGGCGGAATGCCGCTTTCAACGGAAATCCCGGCCCCGGTAAAGGCCACACAATAGTGGGCATCAATAATTTGTTTGGCCGCTTCTTGATAAATATTCATGGCATATCATTACCTTCCGGGGTTTACACTTGACCAGAGGATTGTTATTTTATTCACTTTAAGGACTAAAGATAACTAAATTTTGATATGGCGTAAAGGTAAATCAAAACACAGATGAATGCAGACAATGGACGATCTCCGGCAAAACAGCATAATCCGGCAGCCACCCTTACCGTGGACCAGGTGGCCGAAAACCTTTCAGCCTTTGCCATTGACAGGGCTGACATAAAATCGCTTTTAGGCACAGTCCCCGAAGGGCATTCCATAGACATGAACCGCCTGGAATATGAACTGGCCATTCTTAAAATTCTTAGTGTGGGGTGGGGGCTTGCCTTTTTCATGCCGGCAACAGATATTAATAAGACGCCTTTGACCCAGACATTTTGGGAACAGATCCGGGAGATTGCCAACAATGTGTCAACCCTGACCGAAACCACCACAGGCACCCGGGTCGATTATTTCGGCATACTCAAGGAACGACTGGATACCTTTGTACAGCAGATGAAGGAAAAACAGACCAAGGGCGCTGATCCCAGCGGTGTCATGGGACCTGTGTTTGCCAATGCCTGCGGCGTCCCGGATGATCCCATGGCCATCCTTGCCGGAACCAAAATGTTTGCCTTGACCCTGGCGGCGGTCAAAGAGTATTTGGCTGCCGTAAAAATAGAAGACATCACCATTCATTGATCCATAATTACCTAACAAGCTCTAAAAACAGGCATCTTTTTTCGCTATGATTGATGATCGGACAAAATTTACCATACAGGCCGTGATCTGGGTCAATGTGATCATGTATGCCCTGTCCCTGCTGTTCTCCCGGGGACTTCACTTCACCCTGAATCCCTTAACAGCCCTGGCACCGTCCAGTGATGCCCTGATTTTCCTTGGTGCTTCCGGGACCGTGCCCTTGGCCTATTTCCATGACTGGAGCAGTATTTTCACCGCAAACTGGCTGCACGGCAGCCTGTTGCACATCCTTTTCAACATGATGGCGCTTCGCACCCTTGCCCCGCTCACGACAAAGGAATTCGGGGTCTACCGGATGCTGTCCATCTATATCCTCTCCGGTGCCGGTGGTTTTTTCCTCTCCTGCCTGGGCGGTGTGCCTTTGACCATTGGGGCATCTGCCGGTCTTTGCGGGTTGATCGGTGCCCTGTTTTATTTTGGCTGGTCCCGGGGCGGCATCTGGGGAAAAATGGTATTTGATCAGACCAAGTCCTGGATTTTTAGCCTGGTGCTGATTGGACTGATCCTGCCGAACATTAACAACTGGGGCCATGGCGGCGGGTTTGCCGCAGGTTTTATCCTGGCATTTCTATTTGGGTATGAGGAGCGTCGCAGATCCGGAAAAATCGATATCCTNNTGCACAGGCATGTCCGTGTTTACTTGTTTTCTTCTGTTTCGTTCAGTTTTCCAGGGCTTGGAATTGATTCTGAAATAAAGAGCGCCAAAGGCGCTTCGCCCTTTTGCGTCCAGTCTCTTGCGGTGGTGATTTAAAAAGTATGCTGACATAAATATTGGGATTTTTAAACCAAAAGAGTGTATGTTTGGAATATGAAAATTGAAATCACACTCAAATGTCCTGTTTGCTCAGGAATAAAAATAAAAAAAATGGCAAAAAAATAGATGGTAAACAAAATTACTATTGCAATGATTGTGGTAGGCAGTTTATCGGTAATCATGCTTTGAGTTACAAAAGGTGTCATTCAGAGTTAAAAGACAGAATTTTGTTAATGTTCGCCAGAGGAGTGGCCGTTAGAGATATTGCTTAAATCGAAAAAATTAGTATTAACAAGGTGTTATCAACGCTTACAAATTCAAACTATAAAATAAATCCGAAGCAGTCTCACTACGACAAACTGGAAGTTGATGAATTTTGGACTTACGTCGGTTCAAAAAAGAATAAAGTCTGGCTGATTTATGCTT
>NZ_DDYV01000252.1:0-29147 GCF_002348205.1 Desulfobacter sp. UBA2225
TTTGAGGATGAAGCGGGAGATCGGCCTCTCGATCAGCGCGCCGCGGTTCGTTCCCAGCAATGTGGCGGCGGTGAGGTTGGCCTCCATGATCAGTCCCTTTTCCGACAGGGTGCAGTAGCCCACCGGGGCCAGGTCATATAAATCGAAATAGCGCGCCCGCCCGGCTTCGATCTCCGCCTGGGCCGTACGCAGCTCCTCGTTCTGCATCTCCAGTTCGATCTGGTGTACCCGCAGTTCGTGGAGTGTGTCCCGAAGTTCTTCGGGGGAGAGGGCCGCGCTGTCTTCGGGTATCCGGGCGACCCGTTGCCAGGCAAGCGTTTCGGCTTTCTGCCGTAAATCCGCAGCCTCTTTTGGGCGGTTGTCCGGGTATGTCATGGCTTATCTCCACTTTTTTTTGACGGCAACGTCACGTTTGCAGCGGCATCCGTCCGCTCGCGGTCTTTTGTTTCGGTGACATCCTGCGAGGCACCGGTGATCCCGACGATCACGCCGGCGGAATCTTGCAAGGGTTCGACTGTCATGTCATACACAAGGGTCCTGCCCGCGATCGTGGTTTGCACGGCTTGCCGCGCGCCTTTCCCGCTTTCCAGCACCTGTTGCTTGATGGCCGTCAGTGCGGCGGCCTCGTGTTTGGGCAGCAGGTCGGCGTCTGTCTTGCCGATGACCTCTTCCGCTTGAAATCCAGGATCGGGGTTGTGAATCCAGGTGTAGCGAAGGTTCGCGTCCTGATTGAAAACAGAAATGGAAGCGGTGTTGAGGGCGAGCCGCAGCCGCTCTTCGTTTACCCGCAGGTCCTCATGAATAGCACGCGCCTTTGTGACATCCACAAAGGTAAGCACCGCCCCTTCGATGACGTTATTCATGGTGCGATAGGGCAAAATGCGCATGGTGTACCATCGGCCCTCGGCGCTTCGGACGTCCAGTTCCTTGGGAATCAGGGTGTCGAGCACGGCCTGCGTGTCCTTCGTCAGGCTTTCGTACCTGAGCAGGTTGGAAACGATGTGGCTCACCGGCCGGCCGATGTCGCTCTGGATCAGGTTGATGATCCTGGTGGCGGCGGGGGTGAAGCGCAGAATGCGCAGCTGGAGGTCCACGAAAACGGTGGCGATGCTGGTGCCGGCCAGCAGGTTGTTCATGTCATTGTTGGCCTGCGACAGGTCGGCGACTTTGGTCTGCAGCTCGTTGTTGACCGTGGACAGCTCCTCGTTCACCGATTGCAGCTCCTCCTTGGAGGTCTCCAGCTCCTCGTTGGTGGACTGCAGCTCCTCGTTGATCGACTGCATCTCTTCGTTGGCGGATTTCAACTCCTCATTGGAGGTCTCCAGTTCTTCATTGGTGGTCTGAAGATACTCCTCCTTGGCCCGCAGCTCCTGCTTGAGCGCGGCGATGCGGGCCTCGGCATCCACCGCATCCCCCGCCTTTGACTTCGGACGTCCATCATCCGTCCTCTGACTTCCGACCTCTGATTTCTGACTTTCGACCTGTGCCTGCTCCAGAACGACCAGGTACAAGGGCGGGTCGGGTGAAGCCGACGGGGTGACGGTCACCGGGCGGACAATCAGATTGACGGTGGTGATATCACCGTTGGTTTTTACCCGAAGTCCCGGGCAGCGAACTGTCTCGCCGGCTACCGCGGCTTTGTGCAGGGCCGAGGTCAGGTCGCGGTGCAGCCCTTCCCGGGCCATCTTAATGATGTTATTGGGACCGCTCTCACCGGGGGCAGGCTCCAGGTACATGCCGGTGCGGCCGTGGAGGTAGAGAATATCGCCCTGGGCGTTGACCAGGGCTCCGGCCTGCACAAGCTGTTGCAGCAGTGCCTGTTCGGTCAGCTCGCGCAGTGGCAGTTTCCTTGGAGAGTCCGTATTTTGGTCGAAATGCGGGGGCACTCTATCGGGTGTCGTCATGGAGGCCAGGAACCGGCCCAGCCCCCCCCGCTGCGCGCCCAAGAGGTCTTCCTTGCGTTGGTACAACTTCAACTTGCGGTCCAGCACTGTAAAGATGTCCTGATACTCACCCACGGTTTCGGATGTCCCCAGAAAGAGAAATCCGCCCGGGTTCAAGGCGTATTGGAACAACGGGATGAGCTTTTTCTGCAGATCGCCGCCCAGGTAGATCAGCAGGTTGCGGCAACTGATCAGGTCCAGTTTGGAGAAGGGCGGGTCCTTGATCACGTTATGCTCGGAAAAAACCAGCATGTCGCGGATGCTTTTGTTGATGCGAAAGGCGCTGTCACCCGGCTCGGACGAGAAAAAGCGCGCCAGCCGCTCCGGCGTAAAGTCGGGGGCGATGGAGGCCGGGTAGATGCCGGCGCGGGCCGTGGCAATGGCGTGGCTGTCGATGTCCGTGGCAAACACCTGCACATTGAAGCGCTGTTTTATTGTCTCCTGGCGTTCGGCCAGCAGGATAGCCAGGGAATAAGCCTCCTCTCCGGTGGAGCACCCCGGCGTCCAGATACGGATGGGGGCATCCGCGGGCTTGCCGTTGAAGAGTTTGGGGATGACCTGTTTCTCCAGCTCCTTGAAGGCTTCGGGGTCGCGGAAGAAACTGGTCACGCCGATCAGCATGTCGCGGAACAAGGCGTCCAATTCATTGGGCGTCTGGTGGATGAACTTGACGTAACCCTCAATGGTTTCGATCTGGTGCACGGCCATGCGCCGCTCAATACGGCGCTGGATGGTGGAGGGCTTGTACTGGGAAAAGTCATGGCCGGTTCGGGCGCGCAGCAGGACAAAAACCTTCTTGAGCGCGTTTTCGGTCTTGGGCGCCGGCGTGGCGAGGCGAGGCGGCTTGCCGAAGGCATGGGTCACATAAGCGATGATCTGGGCGGGCATCTCGGCCGGGGGTAGCTCAAAATCCACCAGCCCCGTGCCGATGGCGCTGCGCGGCATGCCGTCGTGTTCTGTGGACTCCGGGTTCTGGGCCATAATCATACCGCCCTCGCCCTTGATGGCTCGCATCCCCAGGGTGCCGTCGCTGCCGGTGCCCGAGAGCACCACGCCGATGGCCCGCTCGTGCTGGTCCTGGGCCAGGGACCGAAAGAAAAAATCGATGGGCAGGCGCCGGCCGCGCGGGGCGACAGGATCGAGCAGTTGCAGCGTGCCGTTCAAAAACGCCATGTCGCGATTGGGAGGGATGATGTAGGTACAGTTAGGCTTGACCGCCATGCCGTCCTCGACCTCAAATACCTCCATACGAGTGTAGCGCCGAATGAGATCGGTCAGGATGCTCTTGTGGTCTGGGGCCAGGTGCTGAACAAGGACAAAGGCCATACCCGGATCAGAGTCTGAGGGCATGCCGGAGAAGAAGGCCTCGAAGGCCGCCAGGCCCCCGGCCGATGCCCCGATGCCCACAACGGGAAAACCGCCGGCCTCCCGGTCGAGCTTCGGCTGCGTGTCAATGGCGTTTCCGGACTGCTCCGGCGGCATGCCGGTTTTCGTTTCCCCTGGATGTTTGCCGGTCAACTTTTGCTGCTCCTTTTTTCTTTTTGTCATATTATCATCTTCCCTTGAAAAACAGACTATTATGACTCAAGTCTTCACTTTTATCAAGTTCACGTTTATAACAAATTTTGTATATTTGTTTTTGTCGGTAGCCTCAAGCATCGGAATGATAGCTGAGGGCGTGCATTTCAGCGGTTAGAATTTGGCGACTCGCTCAATAATTGGTTCGCGGATTGGAAACGTTCTTCCACCTCTTGGCGGTCCTCGTCTTCCAGCAACTCGCCGCGTGCCCCTCGGACGATCATCTTGGCGTGCCGTAACAGCGCAGCGCGGTCCTCCGGCCGATGTGCGAATCCCGCAACCTCGGCAATCGTTTCCAGCAGACGGATGGTCACCGCAACGCTGGAACGGCCATATTGCCGAATCTGGTTGAACGCCGCGTCCGTGACATCCTGGAACGTGAAGACAGGCGTAATAACCCGAAGCTGATCTTGAGTGTCATGTCGATAAGGCGACGGCATGTCTCGTTGAGCCAAGCGGCACAGTGCCGACCCCAGGTGGTCCACACACGTTATCGCCGTGAACGGGTCATTCACCCCGGGGGATAGGGCTCGTATCGCGATTTCTACAAGTTGGTTGACTGCGAACTCAATGTCCTGACCGGGCGTTCGCTGGTTACCCAGGGCGAACGCGTAATTGATGCGGTTTATAAGCTGATCGGTAAGCCTGTTTCCTGGCCAGACCAACACCAGCGGGCGGGCGGCAACGACATAGTGGCCGGGTCGTCGCTCCAGTCGAATAACGACATCCTCTTGCATGGCCAACGCCATCAAAGCGTCCCCATCGACGAACTGTATATAGCCGTCCCCGGCAGATCCAATCGGGCGCGCCTCCCGACCGAACATGTCGAGGAAGTCGGCGTCGGGTGGATCCGTCAGAATCCGTGGTGCTCCCCGTCCGATGTTTTCCGGGAACAGGCGCTCTATTCCCTCGATCAATTCCGTTCCGACCCACGCCACGATCTCGTTGGCCTGGATAGAAACGGACACGTGATGGATAAAGTAGATCAACACCCCTACACTCACCACCGCGAGTACCACGCTGAGGGTGACAGAGAGGTGGGGGACGAAGGAGATCTCCTCACCACGGCGGATGGTGCGGAGGACGATCAAGCAGTACAAGAAGGTAGCGACAAACGTACCGAGTACCGTTTGGGTCGTGGTGTCGCGCATGAAATTGCGGAGCAGACGGGGGCCGAGTTGTGATGAGGCAAGCGATAGAGCGACCAGGGTCATCGAAAAAACCACCCCGGCAATGGTGATCATTGATCCGGCGATTGCACCCAGCAAGGAACTCGCCCCCTCGGCTCCGCCGGTGAAAGTCCAACCACAGTTAAGCGTCAACCAGTCCGTCACCGGCTCATCCAGGGCGACGGTTGTGAAGGCCAACACCATCGCCCCGCCAGCCATGGCTGCCGGGAGAAACCAGAAACTGGAACGAACGCGATCCCATGTTTTGAAAATCTGTACTCTCATGACGACGCTACCTCATTCATTCGTATGCTCTGCGGGGCGGAATGTTTAACTCACTGGTTTGTCCACGTGTAGTGGCTTGTGTGTGCCGGGCACGGCACGTGTTCTCAAAAGTAAGTCAAATATATAAAATTCAAATACATTTGGCAAGTCTTAGAGCCAGCCGGATGGAGGCGAAAAATAATTGGGGTCAGAGTAAAATTAAATCTTTGGCATCCGATCCAAAACAAACCTGCCGGTTGTTGACCCTCTGGATGATATGGATGGGGATGTCTTTGGGTGCTATGCGCTGTAATCGAGCCATGGATAATTGCTTAGGATCATTCTTGAGTGAATTCAACGCTTAATTTTACTCTGACCCCAATTACATGACCCCAATTACACCAATTACAAATTACAATTATAACTCCTTGAAATTAAAATAACTAATTTCAATGAGAGCCTTATTTTTCAACACTTTTGTCAACAAAAAAATGATGTTTTTATAAAAAAAATGCTATCGGAGTTACCTTGCAAAAACCTAACCGGACATCACTGAACTTTTTCACATTTTAGCATGTCTGAGCATGAAGAGCATGAACCTCGTCGTCAAGTCTGCCGGCTAAAAAATCCTCTGTTATCTCAAGATCGTATCGAGTTTGGAGATTCAGCCAAAACTGGGGGGACATATCAAAAAAACGTCCAAGCCGAAGAGCAGTGTCTGCGGTAATTGATCTTTTTCCATGCACAATTTCATTTATGCGCCTTGGAGGCACACTAATATCTTTTGCCAAACGATACTGACTGATTCCCATGGGCTCTAAAAATTCCTCCAGAAGAATTTCGCCTGGATGGATAGGTGGAAGCTGTTTGTTCATAAAATCTCCTAATGATAATCTGTTATTTCAGCATCATGAGCATCACCATCTTTCCACTTAAAACAAATCCGCCATTGGTCGTTAATGCGGATGCTGTGCTCACCTTTTCGGTCTTTTTCTAATGCCTCCAATCGATTGCCAGGTGGCTTTTTCAAATCATTCAATTGCAACGCAGCATCAAGAATTAGCAGTTTTTTCCGTGCTATGCGCTGAATGTTCTGTGGCAACTTTCTTGAAGTCTGCCTGCCGAATATTTTTTCTGTCTCTTTATCTCGAAAGGATTTTATCATGGCCAGAATAATAACGCAACCCGATAATAACGTCAAGCATTATGCTGGAAATGGGTTCGATTTTACTAATTATGATAAGCAAAGCTAAGCGGCGGCCCGACAGGGACATCCGGTGGACTGCCGCCAGGCCGGTAACGAACTTAAGCGCCTTGTGTGTGCCGGGCACGGCACGTGTTCTTAAAAATGAGTCAAATGTAGTGGATTTCCAAACATTTGGCAAGTCTTAGACCCAGCCGGATGGAGGCGAAGGGTGTAGCGGTAGTGCAACGGGGTACCGTTGACGGTGCTTCGGAAGGAAGCCGCCTTGCCGAGTCAAGGTACCGCGAAGGTACGGGATGACGTATAGAAATCTGGAATAATTGGGGTCAGAGTAAAATTAAGCCTTTGGCATCCGATCCAAAACAAACCTGCCGGTTGTTGCCCCTCTGGATGATATGGATGGGGATGTCTTTGGGTGCTATGCGCTGTAATCGAGCCATGGATAATTGTTTAGGATCATTCTTGAGTGAATTCAACGCTTAATTTTACTCTGACCCCAATTACACTGACCCCAATTACATGAAACAAGCGAATCTTAAGTTATAACTCATTTTATCATTTCTACTTTTTCAGTTGCGTCTACAAGCCCTTTTAAAAAGCGTATTGCCTTGTCCAAATCATCTCTTTTAACTAAATGTGGAGCACAATTTGGATTGTTAGTGGTAACAGCTTGATGAGCAGCATCACATCTTGTTGAAATTAAATTATTTAAGGTCGTTTTCGCTTGTTTTGAATCGTAGTTATTCCACACCCAATTTTCTGTAATATCAATTTCAAAATAGTCCTGAAATATTTTTTTAGTTCTATCGCTATTGGGATTGAAATACCGTTTTAAATCTTCGTTTAGTTTTTTTTGAACAAATCTACCAACGAGACTTCCTTTCAATGGTTTTAGATATACATCGAATTCTTCTTTAATTCGATCTTTAATATATGTTTCCCATGAAGCCAGGGCTATAACCATTCCTGCTCTTTTCAAAATTTCGGCATCTTTACCTGATGAAGTTTTGTTTTCATTATCAAATCTTTTCAATAGTTCTTCCGCATCATTTATTGATCGATCAAATGCTTTTCCTGCTTTTGACATATATTAAAACCTTCTTTTTGTGGTTATAATCGCGGTGCTGACCGGCACTGTGCTTTGTTGGGCGACTACACGCCATGTTATACCGATATTCATTTCAACCGGTATGTTTCATGAACCTCTTTGTTAAAGTTTACTAAGTCCGAATCAGGGACATTATCTGACGCAAAATACCATTTAGCAATGAGGTCCTCCCCATCGACCGCCAACACTGTTAGGTTGAATATTACATCCTGATTTGGATGGATGCGTTTAACGGTATCTCGTACTTGCTTCAGATTCGCTGGGAAAAAATCGCCTTGCTTGGGCGCAGTAAGTTCAACATTCACTAAAAGCGGCATTCGTTGGTCGAAAGTTGTAAGCCCATGTGCCTCCGAAAGAACGTCGAGGTAATAACGCAGCAGGTTATCCGTGTAAGTGTCAACTTCGATAACACCTGCCAAAGAACGGACGAGGGCGATTACGAACCGTACTAGATAGCCTATATGTGCACGGCTCAAAGTCAGGCTATCCCCAGTCTTGGGGCTTGAAAGGACCAATGTATCTCCAGACACAGAAAATCCTTTATCATGCACGATTGCATTGCGATACGGAAGAAGCTGTTGAAAAAGTGCCTCAGAGTATTTGTGAATATACTGTTTTCCCATAAAAAAAGGAGGAAACTTGAGATTAGAGGTGTTATTAAGAAGCTTAATCTTTTCGCAAAAACTCCATGGGACCTTCGAAATGATGCCAGCTCTTTGGTTCTCCTCCAGAATCCACTCGAAGATCATGTCTATCATCTTATAAGAGGCAGTGAAAGTAAGAGGTGCCATGGCGTTCATAATTGATTGAGCAACTCCAGCGCCAAGGTAATCAGCAACACCAACGTTGATTTTGTCCCCCGACTTATTGCTTGTTATCTCAATTAGTGAAATGTCGGTGCCTCCCTCAAACATATCCTGTCGCTTTGCAAGGAAATCGAGAAGCCAGACCTCATAGTCTAATTTATCGAGAAGATTTTTCTGTGCTGTAACATTATACATTTTTTTCTCATATCCGTTTATTCACATTATTGAAATCCTGCCGCCCAAGTAATTATGTAGTTTTTTTCTGTATAACTCCAACAAATAACATGTACAAAGCCTGTATCAATAAAGAACGAAATTGACAATCATTTTGTGCCGGTGTTATAAAATGTTCTAACGGGATAACATTCAAAGTGTGGGGTTAAACAGCAAATGGCATTAATTCAGATTAATCAAAATGTGCTGACGGCTTATAACCGGGAATTGATTTCCGGTTATATTCCGGAAAATGAGCACAGGCACTATTACAATATGTAGGTGTAGCTTCTTACTATTTAAAGAGAAGGATTATACTGTATCATCCGCATGAGCCGTTCGACATTGATATGAAACTGCAGGAACGTTACATGAGATTGCCCTGTTCCGGAGGCCTGACTGTCTGGCCAATACGGATATCAATAAATCCAGTACAGACAATCTTCTGGTCCGCCGTAAGCTGATATTCAAAACGATTCGGAGTTTTTTTTGCCGGTTTTATCAAAACCGAAATGGGGGTGTCCGGTCTGATCAATTGCTTGAATCTGACCCGCTTGAACCCTTCAAGTTTCACTCCGGGTCCCATGGTCCGCTGCATCAGGTCAAAAATCATGCTCATCTGGGCAATGCCCGGGACAATGGGGTTGTCCGGGAAATGCCCGTCAAACCAAGGCGACTCGGGGGTAAAGATCGTCCGGGCTGTGATAATTGACGCTTCTGTCATGCTGATCTTACTGACCTCATATCCGGGTCCACTTCGATCCGCCATCTCCACGGATGGGGTCATGACCCTGAGTTTCCATGTTCGTTAACATACCGGGCCAGGGTATCAAGGGTGGCAAATACGGTTCCTCCAAGCTCCTTGTTGTCAATGACAACCCCGTAATCGTTTTCCAGCATCATGACCATCTCCAGGACATCAATGGAATCTAGTCCCAAAGGACCGCCAATCAACTGGTCCTGTTCATTGATATCTTCGGGTGTTACATCCATCAGTCCCAGTGTGTCGACAATTTTGTGCTTGAGTTCTGAAATCAGCTTTTCCATATTCCATCCAATACAATAAGCATTATGGGTTTTATTATTTAGTGTGTAGATTAAAGGCCTTCAAAGGTGTTCATCTCTTCCTGTTCTTTTAACACATCTTTATAAATGCCCTCCCACCCCTTTTTTTTAAGGACCCTGGCATGCTGCTGTTGCAGTAATGGTTTGAACATGTATGTCCAGATGCCGGTCCATAATTTGCCGGTTCCCTTGGCCCTGGCCGACGGGTCCCACCATCCCAGAACGGTCTGGCGGTGATACCAGAACAGGTATTGCAGTTTGTCGGCACTCAGGTGACGGGTTTTTACATTGGCCCACAGGCCGTTGTATTTTTTCAAATCCAGGGCATTGGTCACAAGGCCCTGGTCCATGAGCTGTTCCCTCATGCCTGTTTTGGGATAGGGGGTCAGGATCTGGCAATAGGCGGCATCGGCATTAATCTCTTTTAAAAAACGGTAATTTTCAATGATGGCGGTCTCGTCATCATCGGGGAATCCGAATATCAGGCCGCCGATGACCATGATGCCGTGTTTCTGGCACAATGCCACGGCTTTTCTTGAATATTCCACAATGTTTCCCTTGCCTGCCACGGCAAGGTTTGTTTTTGAGACATTTTCGATCCCCAGGAATACGGACTTAAACCCAGCCTGGGCCATTTTCCGGATCATGCCCTCATTGGTGGCCATGGTCAGGCTGTCGGCCTGGACTACCAGTTTCAGGCGCCGGTATCCTTGCTGAATGATGGCATCGCACAGCCGGATGACCCTATCCGTGTCCAGGACCAGGTTGTCATCCACAATAAAGGCCAGCCGGGTTTTTTTATTATAGTAAATGTCATCAAGGTCGGCAATGACCCTGTCAATGGGATAGGTCCTGAAGGTGCGGCCGTACATGTGCTTCATGCTGCAGAAATTGCAGGTGCGGGTGCATCCCCTTGAGGTCTCCAGCACCTCGGCCTTCATGTTCATCACATGGTATCCCCAGGTCAGCCGCCGTTTGTCCCGGATGGGCGGTTTCAACTTGGAAAGATCCTGCAGTTCACCCATGGGATTGGTGATAAATCCGTCTCCATCCCTGTAGGTCAGGGAGGGGATGTCATGGAAGGTGTCTTGGCCGTCCAGGGCTTCCACCAACCGTTTAAAAGCCGTCTCTCCTTCTCCCTGGATAATGAAATCAATGAGTTTGCCTTCCGGGGATTTTGTGATCTCCTGGGTCATCAGGGTGGCATGGTATCCCCCGACCACGATTTTGGCCGTGGGCCGGACTCGTTTGATCAGCCGGATAATCCGGCAGCAGGTGTCCCATTGCCATGACATGGCTGAAAGCCCCACGATATCCGGCGCAAGCCTTATCAGCTGTTTCGTCAGATAGGCGCGGATGGCCCGGCGTTTTCGGATCAGGTCAATGATTCTGACCTCATGGCGTTCATGGATGTTGCCGCCGATGCTGGCAATCCCGAGGTTGGGGAAGTGCACGGCATTCTGGTGAATGACCAGGGGGGCTACATCGGGCATGGACATCAGGAGCACTTTCATGGCAGACTCTCCTTGGAAAAAGGGATAATGACGCTTGAAAAGGTTTTCATGGCAATAGCCTCTATCTGTGTCCTCCGGGGTCAGTTCTCCGGGTAAAAATGCCATTCCCCACGTGCCCGGACCCATGTGAACACCTGAGGTCAGAGACAACGGGACAAGGGAAAGACGCGCCCGGGGACAGGCCTGACGTATTTGGGGCATGACCGAGGCCTCCACCCATGCCCTGTTGTCCGAATATTCCAGAACTATCCTTGGTGAAGCGGTTTTTTCAAACTCGCGTTCAAGGCGGTTGACGGCATACCGGATCTGGCTGTCACTGTTTCTCACGGTTGCGACTTTTTGGGCGCCGTTTGCCCTGGGGCTGATGACGGGCCGGATGCTGAGAAGATCACCCGCTACACCGCCTGTTTTGGACATCCTGCCACCCATGGCCAGGTATTTCAGCTGGTTGAGGAAAAGCAGTTCGTCGCAAGCCCCAATAATTTTTACCGCATGGGCTGCCAGTTCCGCCGGGTTCTTCAGGGTTCCGGCCGCCAGGGCAACGGTTTCGGCAATAAGCCCGAGCCTGCCGGATGCTGCACCGGTATCCACAACCTGCATCCGTTCTGAAAGCCCGTTGTCCGCAAGCCACTGGACGGCAACCTCATAATTGCCTGTATACACGGACCCCACACACAGGTAAAGCACCCGGTCATATTGTTCCAAGGCCTTCCTGAAGGTTTCCCGGCGCTGGAATACCGAGGCCTGGGCGGTCATGACCCTTTTACCCCGGGCCATGTCCGCATAGATTTGGGCCGGGTCTGCCAGGGTTTCAGGACACCCGCCGCCGTCTGTCACGATGAAACTGTCCATGAGCGTGATGCCAAGCGCTGCGGCCCGCTCAAGGGTGATGGAGCCTGCCGCATCCGTGATGATGCCCACCGTGTGTGGGGTTGTCCGGGCCGGTGGTTTTTCCGGCCGGGTTGTGATGGGTTCATCATCCCATGCCGTGATCTCCCCTAGCTCAGACACCCGTCGCTTAAGCGCCTCCCTGTCCCGGGTGTGCACATGGATTTTCAGGGATTGATCGGTTTGTGCCATGACAATACTGTCACCAAGGGTTTTAATCAGTGCGTCCGGGGCGCGGGCACCTTGATCCATCCGGATCTGTAAATCCACACAAAAGGCCGGTTCTGCCGGTTCCGTGTATCCGGCAGAGACACAGAGCTGATCCTTGAAGCTTTCCATGACCCGGATACATTGATCCTGCCTCTCTTCAAGGGCTTTGAAGAATCCTTCCAGGAACAGGAACATCCCTAACGCTCCTGCGTCCACGACACCTGCTTTCTGCAGGGCGGGCAGTCGGGTAATGCTTTGGGCCACACTTTGTCTGAGTACTTCGGTCAGTTCGTCGGTGTCAAAGAATGCTTCCTGCAACCGGGCGTCACTTGCCTTGTCATCAAAAAAACGGGCCTGGCTTTCAAACAGATCGAGCATGGTACCTGGCCTGGGATCGGCCACGGCGTTCATGGCCATGTTTAAGCCCTGCCTGGCGGCATTGGGAAAAGAGATGGGCAATGGATGGGCCAAAAAGCCTGAAAAAAAGGCTGCCGCAATATTGCCTGAATTGCCGACGGCCGACCGTGACAGGTTATCAATTAATTTATCAAAAGGGCCTTGGTCAAAAGAGTTCCCTGGCGATGGTTTGCCGGCGCCATTGCACGCGCCATGCGTCGGCTTGATTTGCTTAAACGGTGCCAGGCTGATTTTCAGATTTTTGCCGGTATCTGAATCATGGACCGGAAAGACATTGACCTGATCCAGCAGATCCCCCCAGGCCACAATTCTTTCATACCCAATGGCAAAGGCTTTTGTCATTTTTTGTATGTTCGTGTACTCAAAAAGGCCTGGGGGCATGAGGTCACACCAGAAGGGATGAGGTAACATCCTCGGGGATTCTGTACAGAAGCCTCATTTCAGGCACACGCACAGCCACCTGTTCTCCTTTTCCCCGGGCACAGACCTGGCCCGTATTTTTAAGCCGGATCTCAAAATTTATGGCAATTTTGTATTCAGCCTCTGTCACAGACGCTTTGCAGATAAATTCGTCATGAAATTTCAAGGGGGCAACATGCTTGATGGATGAACGGCTTACCGGAAAGCTGACATATTTTGTAAGGGAGTATTCATACAGGTCAATCCCCCCTGCTTTAAACAGCTCGAACCTTGCAATATCAAAGTATTTATAATAATTGCCGTGCCACATCACATGCATGGGGTCCAGGTCGTGGAACGGCACTTTGTGTGCCGTTTCGATCTGTCTGTATATCGGCTTTTTATTTTCGTTTTTTGTTACCATGGAATGAACTGATACAGTTTGGCGAACATTTCATAAACGGTTATCCAGTTCTGCAGATCCCGGGTACTGTTCATATGTGCCCGTTTATTGACCATGACCCAGCTCATATGGGCTGCGCCGTCCTTGCAGGTTCTGCAGTCCCGGGTTTCAGAGGTGCAGCAGCGGTGCATGGTTTTTAGATCCGAGGCCCAGCGGATAAAGTTGGTCAGCCGTCTGGGATTGTTTTTCCGGTCGTCCAGGGGCTGGGTCACCGAGGGGCACTCCGCCCACCCGAAGGGCCGGCCCAACATGGTGCCTGTGGTGATGATCTTGTGATAGTATTTTGCGGATACCACCGTGTCCGGATAGCGGTCCAGTAGGTCGTCCATTTCCCGGCACACGTCTGCAAGCTCTTGATTGGTCCAGTTGAATCCGTCCACACCTTCGTCATTGGAAAGAAGCTGCATATGAACTTTGACGCCTACATTGCGAATTTTCTGGACAATGGGCTCAATCTTTCCCACCAGTTTGGGGGTAATGGTCAGAAGATAGTAAACATGGGGATCGCCTTCATAGTGGCGGCTGGATATGGCAAAGGTATCCTTTCCCCTTAATGTCTTTTCGTCATCACTGCTGCCCCACAGCGAAATGCCCACCATCATATCCGGAAAACGCTCCCTGGGCACTTTGATCAGCCCGTTTGTGGCAACAAAGGTGGGCATGCGTTTATAAAACGCCTCGACCCGGTCCATGCAGAGGGTGGGTTCTCCGCCGATGAGAATCGCAAGATTTACGCCCCGCTCTTTTTCCCGATCAATAAAGGCTTCCCATTTTGAAATATCCATCTGCTCTTCGGCCGCCTCGTGTTCCCCGGAGGAAAAAAAGAAACAGCCCTTGCAGCGAAGGTTACAGCGATTGGTTACATCATAGATGGAACTTCTTATGTTGAGCTTGGAGATGGCTTTATATCGTGCATACCATTCTTTATCCAGAAGAGAACTCACTGTTTTCATAGACAGTTTCCTTGTCTTGCCTGTATTGGTTTTTTTTAAAGGTAAGTAATATAATAAAATGATGCGCCATAAACAAGACTAAAATAGAAACGGGAAAAACATCTTTCACCGGCTGCAATACGCTGCGAGCAGGGGGGCGATAAAGATGATGGTGGAAATCAGGAGCGCTTTCATCCGGGCATCACCTCAACAGCAGTAAGATATCTGCCAAGGCCCAGAACAAGAATGCCGCGGTGTTGAAGATCCATGCATTGTCCCGGGACATTCGGGTTCGGCAGCCTGTTGTTTTCCACCGCGTCCACGGCAAGCACGGCTGCAACAGCCGGGGCCGTAGCAAACTGCCCGGTAAGGCTACGGTAATCCAGAATTGGCAAGGACGATGAAAACGCATTGGTCAAGGCTTCGGCCAGGCCCTTTCGCCGGGCCGCACAGGTCCGGGGGATGCCTGCCATGACGGCACCATACCTGTCATTGAAATCCGGCAGTTCCCGGATAAGGCCTGCCAGGGAATCCTTGGGCCCAAGACGGTCGTCATATTTCATGAAAAGCCGGGGGGTCAGGGTGATTTTGCCGGGAACCGCCCCGGGGGCCAGCACCAGGGCGCCGCCGCCGTCTGCCGCCGTCTCCCCGCGGATCACAGACATGTCAAATTTGAAAGACAGGTCCGGATGGTGTTCATCGCCGCCCATGACCATCATCGGGGTATGGTCTTTTTGACCTAGAATCCCGGCTGTCCAAAGGGCCTGTTCAAAGGAGGCATCCCCGCCCGTGGTGGTGATGTTGGCCCCTTTTGCACCAAGTTCCATGGCCACATGGCCCAGGGCTGCGTTATGGACCGACCCCACAAAATCAATGGGGCTGGAGGATTTTTCATTGCCTGCAAAAAGTCGTGAAAGAAAGTCCCAGGTTTCCGACATCGATCCCCAGCCGGTTCCGCCGATAATGGATGCCGGGGATATGTCGGGGGGCGCATCTTTTCCGGCCAGGACCGCCAGGGCCAGCATCAGGCGGGAGAATCGTTTCATCCGCCGCACTTTTTTCAAAGAGAGCAGGTTTGTCAGGGTTTTGTCCGTGATCATTCCTGCCAAGGAGTGTCCCTTGTAAAATGCCTCCAGACTTTCAGCCGTCGTGCCCGCACCGGTTACACAGGCAGAACCCAGAACCGACATGGGACCCATTGTCGGTTTTTGAACCCTTGTTGCATCCCGGCAGCAGGTTCCGGCTCTCCGGTTTTCTGCTTTTGAGATCACAATGGCTGCATTATTCCCGCCAAATCCAAATGTGTTTGACAATACCCTGTGAACGGGTTGTTGGATGGGGTTGGGCACCGGAATGAAATTTAGTTCAGGATCCGGCGTACTGAATCCGGTATTGCCGGGGATGAAACCTTTGGATACGGCCATGGCACTGATGACCGCTTCGATGGCCCCGGCTGCTGCCATGGGGTGGCCTGTGGCGCCTTTGACCGATGATGCCGCAGGTCTGTTTTTGTTAAAAAGCCGGTTCACCGCCAGGGCTTCGGCCCTGTCATTGGCCTCGGTACCTGTGCCGTGAAGGCTGATATAATCTATCTGCTCGGGGGTGATACCGGCGTCATCCATGGCTTTTACCATGGCATCAAACGCACAGTTACCCTCGGGGTGGGGGGATGAGGCGTGGTATGCATCACAGGACAGGCCGCCCCCGGACAGTTCCGCCACCGGATTTTCAGGCCTTTGGGATACAAGGAGAAGCAGGCCTGCACCTTCGGCAACGCTCATGCCGGAACGATTTTTGTCAAAGGGGCGGGCCCCGGCGGGATCAACCACCTGCAGGGACTGAAAGCCAAAGCAGGTCATCCGGCACAGGGCGTCCGCTCCCCCGGCCAGGACAGTTTCTGCCCGGCCCGAACGGATCATCTCCAAGGCGATTGCCAGGGCCGTATTTCCCGAAGAACAGGCTGTGGACACGGTGATGGCAGGGCCGGTACAGCCCATCAGGTCGGCGATATCTTCCGCAACCGTGCCCAGTCCGTGGTACCGGAAGCGTTCGGGATCGGTCTCTTTTTCCTTGAGCAGGGATTCACAGGTCAGCATCCCCCCGGTGGTTCCCCCTAAAACAACGGCATCCGGTACCCGGCTGCATTGCGCCATGATCTGTTCGGCAGCTATCCGGGCAAGCTCGTGGGTTCTGGGAAGCGTGTTTTTGATTGTTCCGGGGACCATGCCCACTTTGGGAAAATCCGGGCGGTTGAGCTGAAAAAAATCTACAGCATTCAATCCGGATTCCCCGCGTTTAAGGGCCTGATAGGTGCTGTCACTCCCTGTCCCTAAGGGGGATATGATTCCCATTGCAGCAATGTAAGCACCGGATGTCATTATTTATATCCCCGGATTTTTGAAGGATATTTTGTTTAAAATGGTTTTCAGGCAGAAAAACAACATGCGTTAGCTCCTATCATCAAGATGGTGATCTGCAGATTCCGAAATATCATTTCAGGCACACCAATGGAAGCATATTGTAAAATTAGGCGTGCTTTTAACGATAATGTTTTTCCATTTTTCACAGAATACAAATATATTGTCTCTTTTCATATTGTATAAAAAAAGAGGCTTGGAAAACCCGGACCGCAATGATAGGAATATTATTCATTCTCTGCCTCAATAAAGGGGCCAACCTTTCAGGAGGAAAACATGAACCGCTTGTTACCCTTTTTTTTGATTTTTTTTATCGCCCTTCAAGGCTGTGCTTCCGAACAGGAAAAAGCCGACACCTTTATCCGGGAAGGAAACGCTTATTTTGAGAAGCAGGAATATGCCAAAGCTGAAATCCAGTTGAAAAATGCCCTCAAGCTGACGCCGGATTCGGTCCAGGCCTACCATCTTCTGGCCCAGGCCTATCTCAAGCAGAAAAAGGCTCAGGAGGCCTTTGGCACATTTTTACGGCTGGAGCAGCTGGAACCGGATAATCTTGAAACCAAACTCCAGCTGGCCTCGATTTATTTTCTGGCCAATAAAAAGCCTGAGGCGGAAAAAAAAGTGGAACAGGTCCTTGCTGCTGATCCGGACAACATCACGGGTCTATATTTGAAAGCCGGGATTCTGGGCAGCGAAAAAGCGGGACTGGAAACCCTGGAACCTATCTATGACCGGATTCTTGCGCTGGATCCCAAACAGACCAAGGCCATGCTGCTCCTTGCAAGGATATACGAGGCCCAGGGAGAATTCGCCAGGGCCGAAGCCATCCTGAAAAGGGCCGTCCAAGGGACCCCGGATGACCTGAATATCAGCCGGGCATTATTCATGTATTACCTTGCCCACAAATCCTATGACAAAGCCCAGGCCGTTTTAGAAGACCTGGTCCGCCAAAAACCTGAAGCAGTTCAACCCAGGATCATGCTGGCCACCTTCCATGCCGACCGGCAGGAAAACAGCCTGGCCGAGGCGTCCTTCTTAAAGGCGGTTGAACTGGCTCCGGACAATCCCCTGCCTTATATGCTCATTGCCCGGTTCTACAATGCCAATGAGCAGCCGGACAAAGCAGAAAAATTTATCAAAAAAGCCCTGGCCGTCCATCCGGACGATGCCGGTTTGAAAACCGTGTATGCGGATTTTTATTTTCTTCACAAGGCGTACAAAAAAGCCGAGGAACTCGTTGATGAGGTATTGGCGGTACGCCCCGACTTTCCCCAGGCCAAGGTCCTTAAAGGACAATTGCTGATAACCCGGAAAAAACTGGATCAGGCCGGGCAGATTTTCCTCTCCTTGTTAAAAGATGAGCCGGATTCTGTTTTGTACAATTTCTTGATGGGATCGGTGCTGCTGGAAGAGGGAAAAACAGATCAAGCCATGGCGTATCTTGCCAAAACCCTGGAAAAGAATCCCCGTAACCTCAAAGCCAGGATTATGATGGCAGATATCTATTTCAAGCAGGCAGATTATTTTCTGGCCGAGACTGAAATAAATGAGGCATTGAAACTAAGTCCCAAAAACTATAACGCCCTTTTATTGAAGGGAAATATTTACGCCGCCCGGAAAGAGATGAAAAAAGCCCGGGCTGTTTATGAGGACCTGATCGAAACCCATCCGCAGAATCCGGCTGCCCTGTTCAGGCTGGGCAATCTTTACGTGATGGATAAACAACCGGACAAGGCCCTGGATGCCTATGAAAAAGCTCTGACCATCAACCCGAACCTTATGGATGTTTTTATCAACATTATCCGGTTGTACAGCGCCCAAAAAGACTACCAGACAGCCCTTCACAGGTGTGATGCCCATCTTGACGCCATGGCAGATGCCTCCCCCGTTGTCGTGTCCATCATTCAGGGGCTCAGGGGAGACCTTTTCATGGCCCTTGGACATACGGATGCCGCAATAAAAGCCTTTGAGCTGTCCATTCAGAACAATCCGAAATTTATTCAACCCTACTTTTCACTGGCTAAAATCTTTCATTCGGAAAAAAATGATGAAAAAGAGCTTGAAACATATAAAAATCTGTTAGCCCAGCGACCGGATCAGTCTGCCCCCCATTTCTATCTTGGGACATTTTACGAAAAAAAAGGCGAAGACGATCTGGCCCAGACACATTACAAAAAGGTTCTTGAGCTTAATCCGCAACATGTTCCGGCCCTGAACAACCTGGCCTTTTTCTTTGCCGAACGGAACAAGGAGATGAACAATGCCCTGGATATGGCCAGGAAGGCCAAGGAACTGGGCGGGGAGATTCCGGCCATCATGGATACCCTAGGCTGGATCTACTATAAAAAAGGCGTCTATGATTCGGCCATTGAAGAGTTTTCCAGCTGCGTCGAAAAGGAGCCTGAAAATCCCGTTTTTAACTACCACCTGGGCCTGGCTTATAACAAAAAATGGGATTACATCAATGCAAAGAAATATCTGGAGAGGGCACTTGAACTGGAAAAAGACTTTAAAGGGGCAGATGAGGCCAGAAAGATTCTTGAGCAGATTTAACTGGGCTGATTTTCTTTACGGCTTGTTTTTTACGGCAAATTGAGTCTGAGTCCTAATTATAAATAGCGTTACTTAAAACATAGTTGGGAATTTACCTTTAATGTTAATGGAGTCTCTCATCTCCCTAACCCTTGATGACGGCAAGCGGAATCAATCGGGCCACTTTTTTGGCGATGCCTGCGCCGTGAACCACCTCGATCACCCGGTCTACGTCTTTATATGCGCTCGGTGCTTCTTCGGCCAGGCCGGACATGCTGCCGACCCGTACATGGATGCCGCCCGCCTCTAATTCCTCGCGCAGTTTGGCACCCCGTACAGCATTTTTGGCTTTGCTGCGGCTCATTATGCGTCCTGCCCCGTGGCATATGGACCCGAAGGTTTGCGCCATGGAACCTTCCGTGCCGACCAGCACCCAACTGGCTGTTCCCATTGAGCCGGGTACCAGAACCGGCTGGCCGATGTCACGGTATATCCCGGGCAGTAGCGGTGATCCGGGGCCAAAGGCGCGTGTTGCGCCTTTTCGATGAACGCATACCTTTATCCGGCGCCCGTCCACCTCGTGTTCTTCGATTCTGGCCATGTTGTGAGCGAGGTCGTACACCTGGTACACATGGTGATTTTTTACCTTTCCGGCCAATACCTGTTCAAAGCTGCGGCGGATATGATAGGTGAGGACTTGCCGGTTGACGAAGGCATAGTTGGCGGCGGCTTTCATTGCTGCCAAATAATCTTGTCCTTCCGGGCTGCTGAGGGGTGCGCAAACCAGTTCCCGGTCCGGCAAACTAAAGCCGTATTGTTGAATCGTTTTTTGAAGACGTTTGACATAATCACTGCATATCTGATGTCCAAAGCCGCGTGAGCCGGAATGGATCTGGACGGTCACCTGGTTGTGGAAGATGCCCATGCGCCTGGCGGCCGGTTCGTCGAAAATCCGGTCGACCATATCTATCTCAATGAAGTGGTTGCCTGAGCCCAAGGTACCGACCTGGTCCTGGCCTCGATTTTTGGCTCTGTCACTGACCTTGCCTGGATCGGCGCCCTCCAAGCAGCCACCCTCTTCGGTTCGTTCCAGGTCAGACTCGGTGGCATAGCCACGTTTCAAGGCCCATTTTGCTCCTTTTACGACCAAGAGATCCAGTTCACCCGCCTTAAGCTTTATATGGCCTCCTTTGCCGAGGCCGCTGGGGCAGTTGGCGTAGAGCGCCGACGCCAAATCCTCCAGATAAGGGGCTGCTTCTTCTTTTTCCAGTTGTGTTGCCAGCAGGCGCACGCCGCAGTTGATATCATAGCCCACACCGCCGGGCGAGATGATTCCATCAGGGAGTTGGGTGGCGACCACGCCGCCGATCGGGAAGCCATATCCCTGATGCATGTCGGGCATGGCCAGTGCGTATTTGACAATTCCCGGAAGGGTGGCTGTATTGACCAGTTGTTCCAGACTTCGATCGCCCTGTATAGCCTTTTGCAGTTCCGCATCCGCGTAAAACCGGGCCGGCACGCGCATGTCGGCACGAAAGGACCTGGGGATTTCGTACAGGTATTTGTTGATTTGCTTAAAATCATGGCTGCTGATCATCTTGCATCGTCCTTGTAATTTCCCGTATGATTATACGTCCAACACCACAGTCGCTTCCACCCCTTTTTTTGTCTCGACAATTTTCAGGTTGTGATAGGTCACCGCCTTTATATGCCTTTTTAAGCGTGAGGCATGACCTCCGTGCATAACAGCCTGCAAATGGGTCGGCGTGACGTTGTACAGGTCAAACCGCCGGAAGATGAGCATCTGTGTTTCAGCCCAATAGGCCAGTTCGCTTAACCATTCCACCAGAAGGCTTTCGGCATCTATGGCCGCCAATTCAAAGTGTTTTTCTATATTATCAGGAATAGAGGAAAGATCAAAGGCGATCAGGCTGTTCATGCCGCGAGCTGCGTTCAGCAGTAACTCGTTCAGGTTTTGCCCCCAAACGTGAAGCGCACAGTCGGCGGTATGCTCCATTTCTTCAAATCCTGGATCATAGAAGGTATGAAAGGATTCCGGCAAAGATTTTGTCGGCATTATCTTCCCTTTTTAACTACTTCAAAGTAACAGAAGCAGTGTTATAGAAGAGAGCAGTTTACCGAACAGCAGTTCGAATTGTTTGTAACCCTATTTGATTTTTCACGGGTCCTTGTTGTAAAAGTTAGCTGCCAAACATCCCTTATATATGAAGGAGCCCGTCAATAGTTCTTTATAAGCCAGTTTGCCAAAAACATCAAATTCAATTATGGGTTTTCTCTGGATGCTGACGTTGGAGCGGATTATCGAACCTACTCCGGTTATATTTTTCAGGAAGTTTTCATTTATGACCCGTTCTTTAAGGAATGAGCACGAAATAAGATGCCCAGTTAGAAATTTCAAACGTACAGCCTACAATGGTCGCCTGTTTTGAAATGGGCAAGTTATTTAAAATTCGTTCCTAAGCAACTCCGAGGCCTCCTGAATACGGAACAGACATGAATGCCGAAGACGCCCCGGAAGGCCAGGGTCATGGACAACATTCGCCTAAATCAGACAAGAATCGTCCTGCTCTGTATCCATAGGACATTTCAGGTCCAGTTTTTCGAAAAAATAGCCACCTGTGCGTCCGGTTTCTTCTGTCATTGAATATAAAGCATATAGCATGACTATTGCTTGTGGTTTGTTTGTAAGCTGATTAAGCCTATAGAGCCACTTGTGAGGCAATAACAATAAAAACCTGAGTAAATAAAAGAAAAAAGAGAGAGAATCACTCGGAGACGGATTCCAGAAGATTAAGAAAACTGAAACTGAAAATTAAAGGAAAGGATGGGAGGAGAATTCCACACCCTTTATACGGGAGTTAAATCACTTCGATGAACGATATACCATGTATCTCATGTGTGTTGGCAGGAGGTTCCTGTTGCATTAACAGACAAATTGTTTTGACATTAGGCGATCTACAGCGCATCAATGCCCGTGTAGGGCATAATGATTTTTTTACGATGGAGGAACCTGAACCCTGGTATCTTGACCCTTTCTACGATCAGGCTTGGTTGCCCTTGGTATTGAACCCGGAAGGACTGTTAAGGGTTCTTAAGCGAAGTTCAGATAAAAGCTGCGGAATGCTGACAAAAACAGGGTGTGTTCTACCTTTTGAATCCAGACCGCTTGTCTGTCAATTGCATCCGTATATGTATACCGAAACAGACATCATAGGCATTGATGATACGTGCCCCATTTCCAAAGAAAAGGATGGGTTTACCATTCTGGACAGACTCAACATGTCCATGGAAAAAGCTGTTGGTTGGCAACATTTGCTCTATAGTGAATTGTATACCGAACGACATGGAAAGGCGTTTGATTTTTGTAAAACAGGAAGTAATTCTTAAATTAATGGGTCTGCTGACCCTGCTGTCATCCTACACCACGGTCAGCAGCGTAAAACAATGGGAAAACCGTCCCTTTCAGGAATAAAGCAGAACAGTTCTTCCATGATGATGTAAATGGATGCTGAGCCGACATTGCCTGTATAGGGCAGGTTGGTAAACCATTTATCATAGAGGACTTCAAACCCGGTCTCCTTCATGACCTGATAAAATTTATCCCTGAAATAGTGTGATGAGTAATGGGGCAGGTACCAGTTCACATCTTCAGCCCTTAACTTCGGGTTTGCGGCAATTCGCCCAAGGGCTTGGCCCATGGTTTTCACAATGTGGCGGCCCAGCAGTTGGGTGTTCTGTTTAACGGCAAGCAGGTTTTCATTTAGATTTTATTTTTGTTGTTCTTGTTTGTATATCTTGTTATATGTTGGTTAATGCCAACATATAACAAGATTGTTTAGTATAATGATGGGAAAAACAAACAAAAATTGGGTCGCAATGTCGGATAAAGCAATCATAGGCGCCATTGGTGCATATATTAGACATCAGCGACTGGAACAGAACAAAACACAGGCTCAAATCGCAGAAGATGCCGGCATCAACCGTTGGACCGTGAGCCAAATAGAAAATGGCGGATCCATAACGCTTGCTACCCTTATCCAGATATTGAGGGTGCTTGATCTGCTCAATTTGTTGAGCATATTCACCATTGAGGAATCAATCAGCCCGATAGAGTATGCCAGATTAAAAGAGAAAGAAAAAAAAAGAGCAAGGCATAAACCTAAAGCAAATGATTCAAATGGGGATTTGGGGTGGTAGATTATGCATATGTACATATCTGGGATACGTTTGTAGGGGTTGTCAGGTGGGATACTGCACAGCAATTGGCAAGTTTCCAGTTTGATAAAAGTTTTATAGAAAAAAACTGGGATATTTCTCCGATAAAAATGCCTGTCAGCAACGGCAGCCGGGTATACAGCTTTCCCGATCTACGTCCGTCAAAAGATATGACAGGGGATACGTTTAAAGGGTTACCCGGTTTGCTTGCAGACTCCCTGCCTGATAAATATGGCAATCAGCTGATTGAAACATGGCTGGCCCAAAATGGCCGTCCGCCTGACAGCATGAATCCGGTCGAAAAATTATGTTTTATCGGCACCAGGGGAATGGGGGCGCTGGAGTTTGAGCCTGCGTGGTTGAAAGCAGGCAAAAACACATTTTCTGTCGAGATTGCCAGCCTTGTCGATGTTACTAAAAGAGTACTATCGGAAAGAGAGCGTTTTGAAATAAATGTCAGTGCCGATGATCAGCGCGCTATGGAAGAACTCTTGAAAATCGGAACTTCTGCAGGTGGGGCAAGACCCAAGGCGGTTGTCGCTTACAATAAAAAAACAAAAGAAGTTAGATCGGGTCAGACCATTATACCCAAGGGATTTGAACATTGGCTTATAAAGCTTGACGGTGTAAGCGGTGCGCAATTGGGCCAGAGTCATGGCTGGGGACGTGTTGAATACGCATATTATGAAATGGCAAAGGAATGTGGCATTGAGATGACAGAATGCGAATTGATAGAAGAAAGCAACCGGGCTCACTTTATGACGAAACGATTCGATCGACAGGGAAACGATATCCGGCATCATATCCAGACCCTATGTGCAATTCAGCATTATGACTATAATAATATTTACGGATACAGTTATGAGCGGGTATTTCAAACCATGCGTTTATTGCGTTTGAAATATCCGGAAGCAGAACAAATGTTTCGGCGAATGGTATTTAATGTTCTGGCAACCAATTGTGATGATCACACTAAAAATTTTTCGTTTCAGTTGAAACAGGGTGGAGAATGGAGACTTTCGCCGGCATATGATGTCTGTTATTCGTATGATTCTAAAAATGTGTGGGTAAATCAGCAGACGTTAAGCATAAATGGAAAACACAGGGATATAGATAAAGAAGATTTAATGACGATTGCCAAGGCAAACAACATAAAAAAAGGGGAAAAAATAATTAGGCAAATCAATACAGTGGTCAAGAGCTGGAAGGATTTTGCAAACCGGACAAAAGTAAGAAAAGAATTGCTGCAGACCATTCAAGACAATTTGCATACGCTTAATGGGACACTTTGAAATTATATGCGATTGTTACTGAGCTGGAAAGAGTCTTGTTGTATCTGAAATCTTCTTTCTGATATTTCCCGCATTTTGCAGTCGTTGTTTTATCACTTATAGTTTGTTGTGAGGTGAATAGTGGATAAAAAATTTGATTCCGGCAAAAAAGAGGTGCTCAGGGCACGTTATGAGGCGCAAAAAATTGCCTTTGCACCTGTGGTGTTCCAAGCGGTACGTCTGCTGAGGGATCTGAACATTCTCAACGTTATTGAAGCGGCCGGAAAGACCGGGCTTAAAACCGAAGCGATTGCAGAACAAACAGGCGTCTCTTGGTACGGGGTAACCGTTCTGTGTGAAACCGGACTTAGCCAGGACGTTTTGGAGATCAAGGATGATTGCTATCTGCTAACCAACGTCGGACATTTTCTGCTCAATGATGAACTAACCAAAGTGAACATGGATTTTATCCATGACGTCTGCTATGAGGGGCTTTTTCGGTTAGATCAGGCGATTGCAACAGGGAAGCCTTCCGGGTTGGAAGTGTTTGGCAAGTGGCCCACAATTTACGAAGCATTAAGCCATCTGCCCCCCAAGGCGCAAAAAAGTTGGTTTGCTTTTGACCACTTCTACAGTGACTCTGCCTTTCCCGACGCCTTGCCCTATGTATTTGACCTTAAACCGAAGTCACTTCTGGACATCGGCGCAAATACCGGAAAATTTGCCATCCAATGTGTTCGCCATAATCCGGATGTCCATGTCACTATGATGGATTTGCCCGGACAGCTTGCCAAAGCAAAAGAGAATATTGCGGCACAAGGTTTCGGCAATAGAATCACCGAATATCCTATTTGTGATCTGCTCGATCCGAAAGCCCCGTTTCCCGGCGGTTTTGATGCGGTATGGATGAGTCAGTTTCTGGTCTGTTTTTCCGAGGAGCAGATTTCAAGTTTGCTTGAACGGGCAAAGGCGGCATTGGCCCCCCAAGGCAACTTGTTCATTCTGGATACATACTGGGACCGCCAAAAACATGAAATTGCTGCATATTGTCTAATCAATTCTTCACCCTATTTTACAGCCATGGCAAATGGAAACAGCCGTATGTACCGGTTTTCGCAGATAGAATGTCTCATCACAAAGGCGGGTTTGTGCATTGAATCGGTTGATGACGGACTTGGAATGGGCCATACCCTTATAAGATGCCGGACAACTTCAAATAGTGTCTGCCTGATTGTTGATTGACTTTTTCTCTGAAGTTTGAAAAATATGGGGCGGAGTTCATAACTAGGACTTCGCTCAATTTTTTGTGTCTCCTAATTAAATTTGACGCAATATGTTGAGATTTGAGAGACTAATCATGCGTGTTTATTTGAACGATCGTTTAGTAATTGGTCTGAGATCCTTATGTTTCGTTATGGCAAAGCCGTTTGCTATTGGTCGTTATTCACAAAAAGAAAGGAGAAAAAGAAAAGATGAAGTGCAAATTTTGTTTTATTCTGTTTTTTGTATCCTTGCTGATTCTGTTCGGTGGGCCTCTCCATGCCGAAGAACAACAGGGCTGTTTTATCTCAAGCTTACATCACACCGGTGAAGGCATGCGTTATTGGTATGAGGCCAAGGACGGTTTCATGGCGATAAGCGGGGTACCGTACAACTCCCTTGGATGTAAGAACTGTCATGTGCAAAGTTGTGATGATTGCCATCTCCAGAAAACAGAAGAAGGCCTTGTTTACTCAACCGAAATAGCCCGGTCAAGTGATACCTGCCTTAAATGCCATGCCCGGGAGGAAGCCACACGCAAATATGATGAGATGCATGAATGCCAGGGGGTCCATGCAGCAAGCAACATGGGCTGCATGGATTGTCATAGCAAGAAAGAGGTTCACGGAGATGGAAAAATCTACAGCAGTATGAGACAGGACGGCGCAATGGATACGGCATGCACAAACTGTCACACAAAAGATACGCAAGATTATCCCGCGCTTCCGGACACGAAGTCCCATACCGTTCATAAGGGCAAATTGGCATGCAACGCTTGTCATGTACAAAATTCCATGACCTGTTATAATTGTCACTTCGGTGTACTTGCCAAGACAAAATCCAAACCTAAAAGCTTTGCAATGAAAGCCAAAGACTTTTTGCTTTTAGTAAAGTACAAAGGAACAGTGACAAGCGGGACCATGCAAACCTTGGTTGGAAAAAACAACGAACCGTTTATTTCTTACGTGCCTTATTTTACCCATTCAATTATGAAAGAAGGAAGAAAGTGTGAGCAATGCCACGGCACGGAAGCGGTCAAAACCCTTGCGTCATCCCAAACATTTACCCCGGCCGTATTTAAGGACGGCAAACTCGAATTTTACAAAGGAATCATTCCTGTTGTTCCGGATCTGTTGAATTGGCCTTTTTTGGAAAAGAAAGGGGAGCAGTGGGTGCCGTTCGAACCAAAGACAAAACCGCTTGTCCAGATGGCAGTTTACGCCGAACCCTTTACGCCGGATGATTTGAAAAAATTGAAAGTTAAAATCAAATACGAAGAATAGCGCATACATTCAAAACCAATATTGTTTCAGGTTCCGGTATGGGACGGCAGCGACACACGATGCTTTCTTCTCCCTTTGCCGGAACCCATCATCTCGACTGATAGGAAGACACTTTTTCCCCATAATGAATCGGAACATGCAGCACGCGCAACTCACCCCAAGGGCGTCCTGATTTATCCTTGACAGTTCACAGTCTCTTATCTACCATAGGCGTTTCATTATAGCCTTGTGTGTAAAAAAAATAATTTGCGGGTGTATAATATCTTGAAATATCTCCTGGCTGCATCGGAATTTTTGCCCTGCATTTTAATGCCCCTGGGATTTTTTGTTGCAAGGGTCAGTGACTTATGAAAATCGATGCATTGCATTGTTTGACTGAACAGGCCGTGGCTGACCTTTTGACTTTGAAGATGGCCGGTGCGCGTGACAGAGCTTTTTGCGGGAAATGCACCTATGGGGATATCCATGCCATGGCCCATGCCATTCTTGACAGGTGTGCTGAAACGCATCACCAGAGGGGATACCTTGCCATATTTACCATGGATCGGGCTGTCATAGCTGCTGCAATTGTTGCGGCGCTGGCCGGCGGGCCCATACTGATTCTGCCCCATGATATCTCGGACGGGGCGCTTATGGATCTGGCAAGTGACCCGGAACATACATGGGTGGTGACGGATCCGGACAGGATGTTGCCTGATCGTTTTAAAGAACTTTTTGTTACCCCGGACGGCCACAGTCCTACTCCCATAGCCTTAAACGCCGGCATTGACCCGGGTGCGCCCCTGCTTAAACTTTATACCGGCGGCTCAACAGGGACGCCGACCATATGGACAAAGACCGTGGAGAATATCATGGGCGAAGCCCTATTTCATGTGGGTGAGCATCAGATCTCCTGTGATGACGTGGTGGTCGCCACGGTGCCGCCCCATCATATATACGGTCTGCTGTTTTCCGTGGTTGCCCCTTTGCTGGCAGGCGCAAGGGTGGTTGATCAAACCTGCGGATTTCCCCATGAGATTGTCAATACGGTGACGGATACGGCTGCAACCATTCTTGTCAGCGTACCGGCCCATTTCAGGGCCTTGAAAGATCATGATTTTTCCGGTCATGGCCTGCGTCTGGCTTTTTCTTCGGCAGGCGTTCTGGATGAGGCGGATGAAAGGAATTTTCGCCAACTCAATAACGTTTTTGTGATGGAGGTTTACGGTTCAACAGAAACCGGCGGCATCGCCTTTAGATGCCGGGGACGAGGTGAGACTTTTTTTTCCCCTTTTGATGTCATTGAAACCTGTATTGCAGAGGAATCCTTAAAAATCCGTTCCCCTTTTATTTCGTCTGAAATTAGTCGGAATGATGCGGGTTTTTATCTGGTCCCGGACAGGGTAAAAAAATGTTCCGGCAACCGCTTTGCCATCCTTGGCAGATCTGATGCTGTTGTGAAAATAGCCGGCCTCCGGGTTGACCTGGACCGCGTCGGGTCGGTTTTAAAGGCAATGGACGGTATCAGGGATGCGCTTGTTCTGGCAAAGGCCGTTCCCCGGGGCAGGGCCTTTGATATTTGTGCGCTTGTGGAAGGGACCTGCACACCTGGGGATATTCGGCTATTTCTTTCAGGTCGTCTTGAAGCGGCAGCCCATCCACGGTGGATCAAGGTTATCGATCAAATACCCATGACCCGTTCCGGCAAGTATGACCGCGCTGCTGTTGCGGCCTTGTTTGAAGCGGAGGCCGGCTAAGGAAAAATGAACCGTAGAGTCGTTATAACAGGATATGGCGTTATCTCCCCCATCGGGGATACGGATGATGAGATCATCCGGCATCTGACCCAAGGGATTTCCGGGGTTAAAGAGCTTAAAGATGACGGATTTCTGTCCGGGTTTATACAGTCCGGTGTTTATGGCAGCATTGATTATCCCAAGACATATCACTTTGAACGAAACCATCGAAAAACAATGGGACCGGTGGCTTTTGTTGC